>QIGM01000350.1 GCA_003230795.1 bacterium | reverse complement strand
CGTACACAATGAAAAATGTTAGTCGTGTAGTTCTTATGGCCGGGTGCTTTTGGTTTAGCTCGACCACTATAGTGGCGGCTGACGAATCGGAACAACGGCAGAGATCGATCGAACTTTGCCATATCGGAATTGCGGCATATCATGCCGGTGATCACGATCTCGGATATACGGCATTTCTTGATGGCTTCCATAAGCACCCGAACAGACCTTCCGCTTTCATGCTAGCAGTCTACTCAACACTCGAGAACAAGGCAGACGAGGCATTTAGCTATGTACGAAGAGATAAAATGTATGAAACGAATAACCAAGTTGATTCGATATACTCAGACATATATGACTGGTCTTTGCCAGCTGCAATCGCAAACGATTCGTATTGTCAGATTTTTCACAAGGACGTTTTGGGCTGGGACGCATGTGCCCTTAACCATGACGACAAGGTCGACGCATTGATCAAGAAGTATTTTGGTGATGTTGATCCTATCAATGCTCTGATTCGAGCGTCGACTGATCCAGATATCGAAAAATGTCCAGAAAACAAATTTGCGTACGAGTGGCTGGACTCGGAGAGTCGTTGCAAGGCCAGAACCACTTTTCAAACTTACGAATTTCCGGCGCCGCCAACAATCCCGGAAATATCCGAAGATCTACTCCGCCGAAACTGTGATCTCAATAGCGAAGAGTAGAATTTGGGCGGCTGGACGCCTATCTTGCTAGCTAGAGAAAATCATTCTGCGCCTTAGTCGTCAAGGCTTACACGCACCGTTCGGATTTGTGCTCCATCAGGAGACGAGTCCGAGCACGCCTCCAAGCACCAAAATGTTTTTTCGATAGCCTTCCTACTCGCGCCAGCCAAGAATGATTCGATCATTTCTGCTAGAGCCTCATTCCCCAAAGAAAACCAGCTTATTCCTCGAATCGCCCTACCCACCGCAGCTCGTGTAATTGCATCTGCTTTCTCCGCTTTCTCATTAACTAATACGAATTCTTCGACAACAAGTTCTCCTTGCTCCGGATCAGACTCTTTGAAGCAGGCCAACAGATTACTCTTGCAAGCAGTTGAAGCCGGGTCACTGGGCACGCCAAAAATTGAATCGCCGATGGCCTCAGTGAATACTCTGATGAGATCATTGCCGATTGCGAGAAAATCGACTTCTGAGCTATTAACCTTGTTCTCTGCAAGTAAGTCAATGTTTACGTTGTAGTTAGGAACGCGAATTTCGTCACCACTTCGGCTCACGAACCCCCCCTCTCCTAACTTACCCAGCACTGTTGCTTTTCCGTTATCGTCGAATTTGAGGCCAGGAATAAGCTGCCGGATTTCGTCGAGTGATTTGTCCTTCACGTTAGCAAACATCGTCTGAACAGTCTTGCAAACCTCTTTCTTATCCGCTTCGCCTATTTGGTCACAATCTATCTTTGGAGAATTGCCTGCGTACTCTCCTCCTGGCACCTCTTTAACAAACCACTTTCGAAGCCTGCTATCGATAGTTTCTTCCAAAGTCGAGAGGTCGAACGTAACTAAAAAGAAATCCCCATTCTTAAAAAACCCTTTGAAGTAGACGGCTAGGTACGTCGACTCAAGAAAGAGCGCGCGATACGCAGCGGCTACCTCCTGCGACGAATCATCGTTTTGTCTTTGGAGCTTGCCACCCACATACAACTTAGAAAGTTCGAATAGATAGTCAGAAAGCGACACCACGGACAGATACTCATAAGCATCCAAACTGGTGGCCGTCTCTATTCTTTTGAATGTAGTATTAAACTCTGCCCGCTTGAAGGCAAACTCTGCGCTTCCGTCTCCATTGCTTGGATATGTCACACCGGCGGCGCATCGTCCAGATGCTGTAACTAGCGCGTCATTGTCACCGCCGCTGTGTCCCGCCAGCCTGCGGAATCTCGCCACGTTACAGTCCCCGATGACCGAATCGCGAGCCGCCTCTACAGCGCCCCGAACAACTTCTTCCGATCCGAGCCTGAAGTCAAACGATTTGAGATTCTCAAGGGCAGAGATCACCTGAGTGTCCCCGGAAAGGCTGTTCAGTAGGAGTGATTCAATCTCGGCAGCATCCAATTCGCCGAGCCTTGGTCTGTCAACCCCGATGGGCGAGGTAGTTTTCAACTCGCCACTATCGATCTTGAGCAAGTTGACCACCGCTAGCCCTTCCCCAAAAGAAGTCCAAGCATCTCTTTGCGGTTCGTCCGAAAGCGAGTCAATCGCGTAATGACTGGCGATATCGCTATGCTGGGCAAGGCTGAAAGTTGGTGACGAATTGCATTTCCCGCCAAAACTTTTCATGCAGCCGGGCAGGTGCTTAATCGCGAGTTTGTATTCGTCTTTTGCAGCCGTGAAGCTGCAACCGGTAAGCCATAGAGACGTCGCTAGGAAAACTACTACGGAAACAAAGCGCATAAACTCACCTATTGTTACGGACTACTGCTGAAGTCACGTGCGAAGGATGTAATCTTGTAATTTTTGTGAGCGCCTACCTTTGGTCGTTGCGCCCATATCTGTAAGTTTATAGGTCACCATCCACCCACTGTCAAATACAGAACTAGTTTTCCGACCGTCGTCTTGCTCGGCGAGCAGCACTTTACGATGCCGAAGGATTCTAGGTGCTACGTGGACGGCGGCG
>QIGM01000564.1 GCA_003230795.1 bacterium | reverse complement strand
ATGTTCAATCTCGAACTGTGGATTTCTTGAAATTAGCTGCCCTTCTAGCTTGAATTGAAGAATTGCGATTGCCTTCTGCATTCGTGCGACCAGCAACTCATCTCGCATGGTCTTTCGCTTACCGCGAAAACAACTAGCCTCATCTTCGCCGTAGCAGTCATGTGCAAGACGTTCCAAGGGAGCGAGAGGAATTCCGTAGCCTTCCTCTAACTGTGCAGTGACTCCGTATCTCAACGATACTCGGATTACGCTGGCAACACAGGCCTCGTGTCCAAGACAAGCACCCATCCAATGTCCGTCGTGATTACCCCAAGTGAAACGAACATTTGGCTGGCGCATTAAGTAGTTAATCACGAGATCCATTCGCGGCCCGCGATCACCAAGATCTCCAGCGACAATTAGCTCTACCACTGAAGCGTTACGCACGATTCTAGCGAAGGTGCGAATTAAATCTCCAGCTTGTTCGTTTGCAAGATGAACTTCGGCGAGTTGTCGAAGATACATTCCTGTTGCCTGTGACTCTTCTCTGACAAGAAGCTCGTCGATGATCGGTCTAATGTGATTAGGGATAACATCGGTGAGTCGTTCGAGTTTTTGACTTCGTATTAGTACACGCAACAACGTAAGCATGCTCTCGAGCCAAGCAACTAACTCTTCACATCGTTTTTCGTCAGAACCGGAACTGTATTTTCGGTAAGCTTCGCGAGGGTAGTAGATGAGCATGAGGAGCTGATCACGTTGCTTTTTATCGAGCCTATCAGAAAGATGTTTTTCGACAAGCATTCGCAGTGAACCGGATGCGTTATTGATCACATGCCGAAGTTTCTTAAACTCACCATGTATATCGCTAATGACGTGAACTGTCTCTGTGGGCAGCTCTAGATTAGCCTTTAGTCGTGCAATTTCAACAAGGGCTGCATTGGCGTCCGGATATCGCGAGCCAACTTCTTGTAGGTAAACTAGTTCTCTATCAATCGCTTTCATAAACGCTAGTCCTTTCCGCGCTCGGTGTTCGTGCTCGCGTGAATATGTTTCGCTACGAGCTCCACCGCGCGCTTTTTTCCGAATGCAGCGTGATAGGCTGTCGGTTTTCCAACTTCTTCCTCTCTTCCTAGTTCGAGATATGTTCCACCGGCACCTTCTACTAAAGCTTGAGTAGCGGCAAGATCCCAAATTTTGAGATTATACTCCACCATTACAGCAAGAGATCCCAGTATAGTTAAGCTATGAGAATAGACGTCGTAATACATTCTGACATGAGGATGAAATTCGAGAACCTTATCGAGGACACCGAGATGGCCACCGCGTTGAAAGGTTGCAGGGCAATTTGTTCCGATGACGTCGTTGGGGGTCAGCAGCTCGGTAGTAATATCTTCAAGGATGACTTTCTTGCCATTGTGATATGTCCCTATATCTGAACCACCTGTAATTGTTTTGCCAAGCACTGGATGGTCAATCCAACCTAGTATCGGTCGTCCATTATGGAGAAGGGCGAGTATCGTACCAAAGGTTGGAATACGATTGACTAGATTCTGAGTTCCATCGATAGGATCAATCGTCCAGACAAATTCAGCCGTGTCATTCTCCGTGCCATGCTCTTCACCAATAATTCCATGCTCAGGGAATCGTTTGCGTATTAGGCTTCGTGCAAGTTCTTCGCAACGCAAGTCAACTTCGCTTACCGGTGTTTGATCGTCTTTTAGTTCAGAGGTGAACGTATTTTGTTGCCAAAGAGACAGGACGAGTGTTCGCGTTTCTTCGATCAGCGAGTCTCCAAAAGATTGCAACTCTTCTAAGTATTCTTTGTTCAGTAATTGCACTCTACGCTACTCCACCCTTGTGCTGTGATTGCCAGAACACATTGTTATCTCGAGCTGGATTAAATGCAAGTGCATGGTTTTACCTAGATTCCTCGCTCTGAGTGCACTGATAAGCCAGGATAACTAGGTGCTCGCCTAACCATCTGCGTAAAGCGCTATCAAACCGGGGTTAAGAAATGCGAGTAGCAAAGTCTGCGAAGCTCTACCCTCAGCTCAGGAGACATTCAAATTTGCGCCGTCTTGAGCGCATAGCGAGGCTACGTGAATTTGATTTCTCTGCATCTTTCATACTAGAGTTATATCTCTTTCTATTCGTTGTTCGTTCAATTCCCTTGAAAAATTAGTGTAAGTTCAGGCCTGTATAGACGCGCTTCCTTTGGCATTCGCCTGCGTCTTTACAGTCCTGAGAGAGATAAAAGGTTATTTCTGTTTTATGTTCGAGCTATAGAGACGCTCGTTCACTGAGTCTAAAAATCCCTCCAGTTCTGAAGTTAGATTCGTTTCCCCTCCTGAACCTGCCACGAAAGGATACTATCATGGCGAAAAAAATGGCTTCCTCTGACTCGAAAACTACTAGGCGTCGTTCGATGAAAGTCGGCCCTAGGCCTCTTTCCCGCTCGGCCGTAGAGAAAATGTTCGATGCCGCGCTCGAAGTTGTTCGAGGAAAAGGCTTACTGGATTTCCACACCCACTTAAATCCCTGGGTTGAAGGTGCTGGGTTCAACGACCTCGCGTTTTTCGGTCCACGTCGAGCTGTTGCGTATCATTACACCTATGGTCGCGTTTTCGCTGAAGGGCGCTTCTCGGACAAAGCGCTTAGGAAGTATTCTAAG
>QIGM01000204.1 GCA_003230795.1 bacterium | reverse complement strand
TTGGAATCTGTAACGACCTCTCGCTTTTTTGTAGGAGCAAGCGCACCGGTAAAATACTGGCCGGTCAATGACTCCTTGCATTTTTCCAGGCCTGAGACCGGGCCTTGATAAATCACCTCACCGCCTCGTTCCCCCGCATGAGGTCCAATGTCTATTACTTCGTCGGCGGCACGTATCACATCCGGATCGTGTTCTACGACGAGGACAGAATTCCCCCTCGTCTGTAAAGCTCTAAGGCTGTGAAGAAGTCTGTCCGTATCACGCGGGTGCAGGCCGATTGTCGGCTCGTCGAGTACGAGCAATGTATTTACGAGTCGCGCCCCGAGGATTGAAGTGAGATTCACCCTCTGACTCTCACCACCGGAGAGAGTGCGCGAATTTCGATCGAGAGTGAGATAGCTAAGGCCAATCTCTACGAGATAATTGATTCGACCGAGCACTTCATCAAGGGCGATTGAGAAGACTGGATCGTTAGGATAGGTTTTAGATAAGGAACTGAAAAACTCAGAAGCAGTGCTCAGCGGCATTTTCCAAATATCTGGAATCGTGTGGCCATGGACGGTGTAGAGTAGCGCGGCGGATGTTAGTCGTGCGCCGTTGCACCCTGGGCAAATCACTTCGCTGCGATACCGGGAAAGCAAAACCCGGACGTGCATTTTGTGACGCTTTCTTTCGAGACGTTTAAACCAGCCGAATACTCCAGGATAGCCTCGTTTAGTACTTGGGTCACCCTCGAGGACGAGAGCCTTTTCACCTTTCGTTAGAGATTTCCAGGGAGTCTTAGTGTCGATATCTTGTTCACGACAGAACTCTTTGAGTTGGCGAAGTTTTGCACTAGTCGCATTTGTGTTCCAGCAAGCAATTGCACCATTTTCGATCGACTTGCGAGGATCCGGCACGATTAAGCTTGGATCAAGTTCTAGAATTTGTCCAAAACCGTGACATTTATCGCAAGCCCCTAGAGGGCTGTTGAAACTAAACAGTGAGGGCTTTGGTTCTTTGAAGTGGAGGTCGCAATCTGCGCAGGAGAGAGATTCGATGAATGAAAAGAACTGAGGCTGTCGACTCCTGGCAATTCCAATTATCTTGCAGCGTCCGTGACTAAAAAGGTAGGCCTGAATAATACTTGAAACCAGCCTTTCTTGTTTTTGCCGAGTAGCCTTATCAGACACTGTCGTCTGAGTAAGAGTAATTCTGTCGACGACGATCAGTATTTCAGAGGAGTCATTGAAAATCTTAGAGCCTGCTTCGATCGAATCGAGGCGGAGAACCGAGTTAGTTTTTGTGCAATAGAAGCGAAGGAAGCCTTCGGCCTGTAAGGTGCGGATAAGAGAAGTAGTTGTTGCGTCTCCCGTTGGACGAAGCGGAAAACAAACTAAGGTAGCCTCGGAGTCACCCAAGAGCCCTTCTGAATTAATGCTCTTCGCGATTTTAGACGGAGTGTCTTTTACGATCTGTTTGCCGCAGCCGGAACAAGAAAGGGCTCCAAGGTGAGCCCAGAGAATTTTTAGATAGTCATTAATCTCGGTGACAGTCCCCACCGTTGATCGCGAGCTAGTTGTTCGGTTTCTCTGCTCGAGGGCTAAGGCCGGGCGAACTCCTTCAATCGAGTCCAGTTCTGGACGATGGAGACGATCCAGGAATTGCCGTGTATAAGGGCTGAAAGTCTCAATGTATCGGCGGCCACCTTCTGCGTAAATCGTATCGAAGGCAAGTGTGGACTTGCCGGAGCCCGAGACTCCGGTAATCACGGTAAAGCGATCGTGGAGAATCTCCAGATCGAGATTTTTGAGATTGTTCTCGGAAACCCCCCGGACCTTAAGGACCTGTTCTTTAAGGACTTTAGGGTTCACTGGGGCAGTCGACATCTTGCGCCTATGGTAGACAAGTGGAATAATCTGAAGAGACGTAAAATTATCTGCTCCTGAAGGGGAAGGCAAACCGGCTACCATATTAATTTTACTGCAATACTTTTTATGGAGCTTGGCTTCATTCTGAGGTCATAGGTAGGTGCGGTAGCTCAGTCGCATGTTCTGCCGTTAGCCGTTTTTATTGATTCGTCTTTCTATTGATTCGTCGGGAGGATTCTTCAAAAGTGAGAGCGAAACGATTTGCGAATTATTTAGTCGTCTTGGTCGCCACAGGCTTGGTCACCACTGGCTTCGCTGCCTGTGGTGAGGCCTATTACGCGCGCAGCTTTGAAGAGAATCGAATCCGTCGAGTCGCCGAGGATGCAAATGAGGCGCACCAAGAAGTTAAACGAGTGGAAATTCTTCTTGCAAGAGAGAATGAATATCTTGAAGGAGTTGTGTCTCAGCTGTCGTACCTAGCGACAAAAGCAAAACGGGAGGCGACCCAGTCTCATCTACAGATGCAGAAACTAAAGGTGAAAAGTCTCACGCCACCTCCAAGTCTATCTGTAAATACAAAATGATTCGAAGAACACTCGATGAGAGTATGTCGATAATTAAAAAGGGATTTTTCTTATCCTCCGCCTTTCTATGTTTTGGGCCGTTTGTTCAGGATGTCTATGCGATCGAGGGGGTCGATTGTAAAATTGCTGAAACAGCAATTCGTTCAGCGAGCAGAATTCGCTCTCTTAAGAAGAAGCGAGATGTTCCCTGCAAATTGCAGAATCGTGACGAAGTTGAAA
>QIGM01000064.1 GCA_003230795.1 bacterium | reverse complement strand
CCATGACACTAACCCAGCATGGGAATCGGAGGTGCCTAGCGATGGCGAGTTGCTTGGATTCGTGAACCGCGTACTGGCCTTTATCGCTGATTAGTTCGACGACTCAAGATGATTCGAGTTGCACAGCAGGGTATTTGCTTCGACGTGGGTTTTGGTGATAATGATTTACTCAAGACGAACACCATACTCGAAATGATGTCAGACGGCATCGAATTTGAATGGTGCAAGCAGAAAGAGACTCCATGTTGCGATGAACGAAACAGACTCCCCACAACCTAGCATTTGCCATTACTTCGTCGATGAAGCAGGAGATGGCACGCTCTTCAACAAACGAAAGCAGGTAGTAGTGGGGCGAGAAGGCTGTTCGCGTTACTTTGCGTTGGGAGTATTAAAAGTTGACGACCCCAAGGCATTGCATGACGCGTTGGAAGCGTTACGGACGAATTTGTTCGCTGACCCTTATTTGGCAACGGTGCCGTCGATGCAACAGGAACGAAAAAAAACGGCGTTAGCGTTCCACGCCAAGGATGACTGTGCGGAAGTGCGTCGTGAAGTCTACAAGCTGCTGATGCAGCATGAGCTAAGGTTCTTTGCCGTCGTGCGAGAAAAACAGACCATCGTGGATAAAGTGCTAGAGCATAATAAGAAGTCGTCGACCTATCGGTACCATCCAAATCAACTCTATGACCGTTGCGTGAGCCGACTGTTCAAAGAGCGATTGCACAAAGAAGAGAGCTATGTGATTCAGTTCTCACGTCGTGGTAATCGCCCCAGAACCGCTGCGTTGCAGAATGCTATCGAGCAATCGAGAGGCAACTTACGTAAGTCATGGGGAATCGAAGCGAACTCACCCATAGAAATCATGGCAGCAAAGCCCGCCGATGCGGGAGGGCTGCAAGCGGTCGACTATTTCCTCTGGGCGATGCAGCGTTTGTACGAGCGTGGCGAGGAGCGTTACTGGGATTTTGTTTCGTCGAAGGTCAGCCTTGTCCACGATGTGGACGACACCAGAGGAAACAAATACGGCGTTTACTACACCAAGAAAAACCCGCTCAAGAAAGAGAGCTTAAAGAAACCCATAGAGTAGAACGCTGAAGGCAAAAAAATAGAGCCGGGAATATGAGGGTTCGCAAGCGAGCCACACGGCATGGAGCCGAATTTCGTTCCCAACTCAGCTTCTATGATACATCGGACTAACTTGGAAATCAATCGAGAATAATCGGCCAAGACGTTTTTCGTAGTCTGAGCAATGTTTTTAAGGAACCCATAGGAAGGACGGCTATTGGCGAGTGGTAGTTTGGCCAATGGAGGACATTTCCTCATGAATTCATGGCCTAAGCAAAAAACTGCCTACTTGCTCTTCTTTCTCGGACGCTTTTTTTTTGCTGCTTGGGCAACCAGCGGTGCCGTTAGCTGCTCATAGAGCTTGAATAGGTATTCAACTCGGTTGCGTTCGTTGGGGAAGGGCTGAGAGCGGTAGCACTTGTCCACGGCACGGTCGAGCTTGGTGTGAGCTTTTGCAAGAACGCTGGGCATCGACAAAGGGTCGTATAGGTCGGCAAGTGAGGTATCTGGAAATTCTTCGCGAGCATCTAAGACGGCTTGAGCAGACTTTTCAACGGATTCATCTGCTTGTCCGTGGCATTAGATGGCCAAGGAAAGTTGTTGTAGACAAGTTTTGATGAGTATCGGTAATCGCTTTTAAGTCGCCCGCAAACCGTGCGAACCCAAGCCATATGCTGAGTGGAGGTAAGCACTCCAAAATGGTAAAGCGTCGCATGAGGCATCAGCTTAACGAGATTGCTGCATAAAACGTCGGGCTTCATAAAACCCATAGGGATGTATGAGCGACGTTCCGATGAGGCTTCTGGAATTAGAAGGTAGCTATCGCTCGGCATATTTTCGACGTGGAATCGAGTGGGGGTATCGGCTATCGATTGAGTGGGCTTGCTTTTACTTGCCAGCCGAAGTTTCCTGACATTTTCGACTCGTTCTAAAGCCATAGGCATAGCTTTCAGTTCACTTGGAGGGCAATCTCCAAGCCATAGACACCAGCGAGGAGCATGGTTGATGAACTCTCGCGAGCCGTACCAAGGAAGAAACCATTTCTCGCTTTTTGGTTCTAATGCCACGAATTCTTTCTTCTCTTCATCAGTGAAGAGATAATTCCCTCCGTCTATCGGTTTGTTGCCAATTCCAATTTCAGGAACAGCACAAAGGGGCTTAGAGCGATTGACAGCTACAATGTCGGGGCCTTCGACAAGATAAGGATTGATATTGGAGACGTTGCTTGGTTTCGGTTCAGCCTTTAGAGAATCGTACTCGAAGAGGTATTTGTTCTTGGCAGGCACGCAAGCAAACCGTAACTGCCAGAGAGCTTTTTGACGGGTTCTTCAAAGCTTGCCAAGTGCCTGCGATTGAGACCAAAGACTCGGAAGAAATCATCCCAAAAAGTCTTGGCTTCTGCATGTTTCCGCGTCTCGTTAGCCCATTCCTTGGAGAAGGTAACGGCACGGCTTCGTATTTCGTTCCATCCAAGTGGCATTTTTACTCCGACTAGGTATTATTATGAAGAGGTGTTTGGGGTGCTACTGCTGTCGCACCATCATCCACAATTCGGGCAGAATACGCCAGAGATAGAAAACAAGACGTGAGCC
>QIGM01000268.1 GCA_003230795.1 bacterium | reverse complement strand
AATCTTTGAAGTCTTTGGTTCGACGCTTGCAGGGCCTCTATCGATTCTCGATTCTCCTTAAGTTTGTCTTGAACTTTTGCAAGACGACTTTCCAACATGAGCACTACCTGCTGCATCTGAGGCGAGCGCTCTTCGACTGAACGGATTTGCGTGTCTAGTTCTGAAGTCGATTCGCGCAGATCTGATATGGAAGGGGGGATCTGGTTGTCGGGTAATTGTGATTGGCACAATGGGCACGAGCTGTTATCCGTACCTTCATTCTCTTCAAATAGCTGAATACTACGCAAACGGGCCAGTTGAGCCTTCCCTTCATGACAGTAGCCTTGTCGCTCTGATGACAGGGCTTGCGCGGCCAGCAATTGGTCCTTGATTCGGCGAAGGTCGTGTGTGAGTTGTTGGCGGTTCTCTTGGAGTCGTTCGTACTCATCACCCTCTTCGGCGATCTCATTCTCTTCGTCGGGCAAAGGATTGGAGTTAATATCCTTTAGAAGCGCCACGCTCTCTTCCCATCCTTCTGCTGTTGTTCCAGCAGGACGAAGCCCGAGATCGACCGCCTCTAAAACCAAACTTTGCGCACGTGAAATACCACTTCCACGCACTGCCTCATGCTCGGCCAGCTTCCTTTCCAGGCCACGAGCCTCATGGCGCAAACTTCGCAATTCAGCCATTTTCGCAACGTGTTCATCATCAACTGCGCCCAAGAAGTATGGCATCGTGTCCTTGATGGCTTGAGGTATCCATTGCTCACTTTGTTTATGGAACAGATGACGATTGCTGATGACCTCACTTTGCTGCTGAAAGCAATAGAATAGGGCGTGTCGGATATTTGCTGTGAGCGAACGCCTGGTCTGCCCAAGCGGCGGTTCATGGATGTTTTGAGAAATGCCGGCGTGCGTTGTGAGAAGTCTTTCTAGTGCCTTGGGGTTCGTGGTCTGCGTCAAAGATGAATAATCAGGAAGAGCTATTTGTTTTCCAACTGCATAAAACACATCGGCAGAGGCTTCCTGTCCGTTTGGTGGCAACCTCCGAGCGACAAACACGTGCCCTTCGGAGACTTGAAGGCGAACGCCGACCCATTCGACGGTTTGCCGAATGATTCCCTCCGGTATGCCGCATTCCGAGGCACCGAAGCAATAATCCATGATCTCGATTAGAGCTGTTTTCCCCGTTTTGGAGGAACCCGTAATAATGTTGAGGCGTCCCGGTTTGAGAGAGAGGACACGCCGTTTCTGATTAAAACCGTACAGAACAATATCAAGCACTTGAAAACTCATGGTCGGATTCCCCAAAACGCCATGACGGTATGCGTTTCACCCGCTTCCGCGAACCATTTTCCTACGAATCGGGCACGCATGACACACTCCCTTGCTTCATCAGAGAGTGTCCTGGTTGTTCGTGTAACTTCCGTGTTGCTCAATGTCGTTTCAAGTAAGCCGCCGTTTCTCGGTATGATCCAATCAACTAACATTCCAAACTGAATAGCCTCTCTCGTATGTGGCTTCAGAGAGATAAGTCGTTCGTAAAACAGGACACGCGCCTCTGGATTCTCCTGCAACCATGCTGCCATGGACGTTCGCGTATTTGGCGGCAAGCTTTCTCGAGTTGGTTTGTGCAGAACAATTGGGAGAAACATGAACGCCAAGGGGAAGGGCACACCTTCGTTCCTTACGCTTGCATAGTTTTGCATCGCCACCGACAGCGTGGTACAACAAAAAGCCGGATTGAATAGATACGCCTCTTCTTTCGGGCGGGATACCCATGTTTTCATAGTGTCGCCTCCTGTTCTTCAAGCAAACGATGGAGGCGTTCTTCAAAATCAAGATGCCAGCCGACACGTTGTGCATCGGAAAGCAACTGGTATGTACCACGCGGAATGAATGGTTCTGTTACACCCAACCTAATCCCTCGGTGTGAACCAGTTTCAACCCATTTGTAAAGCGTTTGGGCCGCTGCCTTCTTAGCATCTTCGCTGGCTTGGTCACCAAGATCGTCCCGCATTTGTTGAAAAAAGATGTCCCATTCTTCAACAAGTCGATCTTCGTATTGATCCAATTCGCCAACATAAAGCAAGTCTTCGCGCATCCAGCGCGACCGCTGCTCGTAGGCTCGATATAGGTTTCTGATCGCGTGAAAGATACGAGCATTTCCGACCTCAATCAATCTCAGTTGGTGAACAAAAATACGGTCCTGGTAGCCGGACGCATCAACGCTCGCGCTCATGATGTCATCGTCTATCGGTAGGCTATCTTCCTTAAACTGCTCGCGCAGAGATGCGGTTTCAGAATCGAGTTCTTCGCTCAATATTGGGTTCGCATTATCGTCGGTCAAATGGTGGATCGCGCGCTTATACCACCATCCTTCAAGCCGCTGGAGAAATGAATCTAGAAACTTGCTTTGGGCAAACCCGTAGGACACTTCCTTGAGTTCGGAGCCTAGGTCAGCGATATGCGGCGCTCTATCTACAACGAATGCACTCTGTAAAAGGCGCTCTCGCTGGTTCTCGTTCAGACCTCGATATGCTTGATATGCCGCAGCGTTTGTTTGGTTTGTGGACGAGCTCGCGATTGAGTTCAACCGCTCCATCGCCGTGTCAGGATTTCGGTTCTCGTCCGGCTTCAAATAGTGCGCGGCATGACCTTCGGCCGCCTCGGCTGTCG
>QIGM01000436.1 GCA_003230795.1 bacterium | reverse complement strand
CACCACTAGCCGAGGTGTTCTCGGTGCGGCGGAGAGTCGGCTATCTGTTGCAATCACGAACCTGTCTGTTGCGCGAGAAAACTTCATCGCTGCAGAAAGTCAGATTCGAGATGTCGATGTAGCAGAAGAAGCTGCAAACCTGACAAGACTCAACATTCTGCAACAGGCAGGTGCTGCGGTTCTTTCTCAGGCAAACCAGCAGCCTGCGCTAGCACTAAGTCTTATCGGATAATTAAATACATAATAAGCTCGGCAAGCAAATGCTCGCCGAGCTTAAGTTACCAATCTCCAAGAGCCGTGGTAGTCGCCCGGGCATGGTACGTATCCCGCCGTGTCCGGGCATTTTTTAGAGCCTCTCTCTAAAAAATACCCACTAAGCGTAAGACCCGCGGCACGATAAGATAAAGTTTACTACCCGGGTGACTTGGCTTGGTGTGCTATCTCGCAGGGAACAGGTGCGCCAGTCACCTGGCCCGGAGAGATAGCACACCAAGCCAAGTCACGTAGACCCAAACCCTCACCTAATAAATAACTTCAGTATCCGGATTCCGCCGCTTAAACGATTCAATCCCCTGAGGCGTAATCCCAGTCCCAGTAAGATACACCTTCTTCAATTTCAGCAACGGAAGATACTGAAGCCCAATATCGGTCACCTGAGTACTATAAAGCTTGAGTGAAGTAAGCGGCAATCCAACTAACAGAGGCAAGCCCTCATCACTGACCAAGGTTCCGGTAAGATCAAGAAAAACGAGTGGCAGCCCCTTAAGCGCTGAGAGCGTAGCATCTGTCACCTGAGTGCCTTCAAGCGTTAGATACTTAAGCGGCAATCCTTTCAGATAGGGAAACCCCATTCCTGTAATCTCAGTATCTTCAAGCACGAGCGTCTTAATCGGGCTTGTTTTTAGATACTTCAAACCTTCGTCTGTAATCGCGGTGCCGCGAAGATTGAGCCACTTCACATCCGCAAAGGCGGGGCCCTTTAGTTGCTTAAGATCCGCATCCACTACGTCTGTGTTCGATAAATCAAGTCCATCACCAAAGCTTTGGATTTCGGAGACGTCCTCGTCGAGCACACGTGAAGTGCTATCATAGGAGAGGTAATGACGGAGATTCACCCCGTTCTGCACTCCCTGATTCTTACTCTCTTCTTTGGGTGAAGCGTTGGCTTCCTCGGCCAAAAGCACACTAGGTGCCGCCAGTACGAGACCCAGGACAAGCAATAGCGAGAAGAAAACCTGCGGCAAGGTCAGTAGAGAGAACTTGTTGGCTTTACTTGTCGAATGCATAACGCATTAAACGAACTTCCTTGTTTTCTAGCAAGGCAAAGAGAAGTTCCGACTCTGAACACTTAATTGGCAGTAACTCTATTTCCTGCTGTGCGAGCTCCGCAGGCTTACGGTAGAGCTCAACCGCTCTCCAGCTCGAGCTAGGTTCATAGAGCATAAAAAAGGTCCATCCCTTGGTCAGAACTCGAGTTTCTTTCCCAGAGCAAACAGCTTCTACTCGCTCAAGAATCTTATCGCCTTTTCGTGCGCGTGCGATTTTTTTTCGCTTATAGCTGTTCCCAACTTTATCCAATACTGCAAGTTGCGACTCTGTGCGCTTGATGCGGCGATTGCCGAGACCATCCGCAAGAAGAATCTCTAGATCTTTATCTTCATCGAGCTGTGCAAATGAAAGAGCGCTTACACCTCGCAAAGAGGGTAAGTCCAGCGGCACTTTATCTTTGAACAATTTTACCTCAGAACCAGTCCCTTCGCGGTCGAGAGAAGGGCTTCCTGTCAGCACTAAGCCGTCTCGCACATCGATATGCGTCTGATGATTTCCTCCATATTCGCGGTACAGCTTCCAGCTCTTTTCATTCCTTCGCAACCATCCACCTCGAGAGAACGATTCATCGCGCAGGTAACCAAGGAAAATATCGCTACCAAAAGCACCTAAGAAGCTAATATCCGCAGTCTCTAGCTTCTGATGGTACACGAGTTCCTCATTGTCTAGTTCCTCGTCGTAAAGAACGATTTTAATCGCGCGTGGTAGTCGTTTCTTATATCGCTGCCCATTTTCTCCTTGCATATATGTTAAGGATTGGGATTTCGTATAGTCGTAGGCGACAACTATTTTGTTACGACCATTTTCGAAATAACTCGAGGCAGCAGAAACAAATCCCCAAGGAGTCGCCCGCTTAATATGCCTCAATTCATTGTCTATCAATCTAAATAGACTCAATTGTCGACGCTCAGGTCGAAGCAAAAGTACTCCATTTTCTCCCGTGCCAAAGTAGTCCCGAAGTAAGTACATACGACTTACGTCTTCGATGGGAACGCCTGCGAGAAACGAGGCTTTGTAGCTTACCTCCTCTGCGGCTCCTTTCGGAGCCGCAAGGGCAGATTGCGTCGAGAGGAGCAGGAGGGAGGGCATCAGGACCCTCAGCATCGGGGGATGTAACAAAAGCTTAAACAAACAAATCAGCTCGCTTATCCTCACATTTTCTCCAAAAGTCATACTATCTCTTACCTCGCGGTATTAGTTTGTCGCTGATTAGCCTAGAAGCTTTCACTTCCCACATGCAGGGACTGTTGAAAAACAGTCCCGCGCTGCGTAGCAGCGCCAAAAGCCGAATGGGATCGCCCATTGGAACGGCCGTTGGAATGCCGAAGGC
>QIGM01000039.1 GCA_003230795.1 bacterium | reverse complement strand
AAAAGATGGCCCTCAAACCTACCATGAGATGATGTACGGGTTTTTCTTTTATACCGAGGACGAGGAGGAGTTGAATCTCACCGTGGATCCGCAGACCGGCTATGCGATAGAAAAACCGGCTGGTGATGATACTGCGAAGAAGGTGCGAGTGTTGCAGCGGTAGGTTGAAGCACTACGAGACAACAGGAAGACGATTTCGCTATTTGGTCTTAACGAGCCGATTAAATTGGCCACGGATGAACACGGATAAGCACGAATGAAGAGTGGTTTCGATTTTTGTTACTACAGTGGCTTTGGTGGTTTGGTGACTGTCGGGCTCGAGGACGAGCCGGCTCGCTCAGAATATCAAACAGCGGTTGTAGTAATACAGTACGCCTTTTCTTTTTGGCGCAGCTAGTGAACAATAGGGATTCTGTCCTCAAATTTCGGCCCAGTAAACATTTCACGCGTCTAG
Source organism: bacterium (assembly GCA_003230795.1). Classification (GTDB taxonomy): domain Bacteria; phylum Bdellovibrionota_C; class UBA2361; order SZUA-149; family SZUA-149; genus SZUA-149. The sequence goes on along the minus strand of QIGM01000039.1, from coordinate 2,207 downwards.
ATGGAGAGCTTGGCTTCTCACCTAGAACCAGAGTAAGATATTGGCTTGAGGAGCATAAAGATGCCTAACACAAAACAAAGTCCGACCAACCGTTCCAGCCATGTACGCTGGAAAGCGGATTGCAAGGAATGAGAAAAACACGATCTCATTGCCTCATAGCGAAAAATTGAGAAAATTATGTCCCTACTTTTGCATCGCATCGTCCTAAAGCAGTTGCTTTCCTTTGACGAGCAAGGCATTGACCTTCCTTTACGCCCTTTGAATGTCTTGATTGGTCCGAATGGTTCCGGAAAATCCAATCTACTCGAAGCGTTGTCATTATTTCAATCGGCACCGAACGAGCTGGCGAGCACTGTTCGGGATGGAGGCGGAATCGGTGATTGGCTCTGGAAAGGGAAGAAGCGAGCAACAGCGTCAATTGAGGTGATAGTTTCCAATCCCTTCTCTGCTACTCAGAAGAATCTACGTCATAAGGTTAGCTTCACAGAAGCCTCTCAACGGTTAGAGCTTGTGGATGAACGCATTGAAGAGGAATCTCCCCGAACCCACGGTGAAACGGACCCTTATTTTTTCTACAGATTTCAAGGCAATCATCCCGTGCTGAATGTGAAGGGAGAAGATACGCCTCGAGCACTCAAAAGAGAGGACGTAGACCCTGAAAAATCAATTTTGGCGCAACGCAAGGATCCAGACCAATATCCGGAAATTACTTATCTTGCAGACTCATTTAATCTGATCAAAATTTACCGAGAATGGACGTTTGGAAGGTATACGCCGCCAAGGCAACCACAGAAGGCGGATAAGAGGAATGATTTCCTCGACGCTGACTGTGCGAACTTGGGGCTGGTTTTGAATGCCATACGCCGAGACATCAGTGCCAAGCAAGTAATTCTAGAGCACCTCAAGGCATTGTATCCCTCATTGCAAGACTTCGATGTAATTATCGAGGGAGGGTCTGTTCAGGTTTTCTTACAAGAAGGGCAATTTAACATCCCTGCAACGCGATTGTCGGACGGTACGCTACGGTATTTATGTCTGTTGGCAATCCTGTGCCATCCCAAACCACCTCCTCTAATTTGCATTGAGGAACCGGAACTTGGGCTCCATCCTGATGTTCTTGTGAATGTAGGCAAGCTACTCAAAGAGGCTTCTAAGAGGACACAGCTGATCGTCACCACCCATTCGGATGTATTAGTTGATTGCATGTCTGAAGATCCTGAAGACGTGATTGTCTGCGAAAAAACTAATGCGGCGTCGCAGATGCACCGCCTGGAAAGCGGTGAGCTAAAGAAGTGGTTGGGGAAGTATTCTTTGGGGCAATTGTGGCGGCGTGGAGAGATCGGAGGCAACCGCTGGTGAGCATCAAGGTCTATGTGGAAGGTGGAGGAGATAGCAAGCGTCTTCGCACGGAATGCCGGCAAGGGTTTCGGAAATTTTTCGAGAATGCCGGCTTAACCGGGCGTATGCCTTCGGTCGTAGCCTGCGGCTCACGCTCGGATGCGTACGATAGTTTTCGTACCGCGATGGAACGACCGATAGAAAGTGCATTGCCTCTGTTGCTTGTCGATAGTGAAGACTCGCTTTCAGTAGACTCAAAATGGGATCACTTGAAGACTCGCGATGGTTGGGATCAGCCTGATGGAGTAACCGACGAGCATGCCTACTTGATGGTAGAATGTATGGAAGCTTGGTTCCTAGCTGACCAAGATTGTTTGAAGAATTACTTCGGGCAAGGATTCACAGAGAACTCGCTCCCTAAAAACACTGCTGTCGAGACTATTCCCAAGAGTAATGTTTACGACTCATTGAAGATGGCAACGCGAGGCTCGGTCTCGAAGGGCGAATATGGCAAAGGAAAGCACTCTTTTGAGATCCTCGGGAAAATCGACCCGAATAAAGTTCGTAATGCCGCGCCAAACGCGGATCGACTTCTCAAGAAACTCGAAGGAAACTAATTCGGTAACTGCTTGCACACGAAATCATATTCTGGCAATTCAAAGAACTTTTTTCGACTCAGGGTTTGCTATGGCAGTCTACCCGGTTCCACTCAGTCTTATGTCTATCAACATCCCGCGTATCGATACCCGCGACCCTGGCTCGGCAGAGCAGATTGCTGCGCTGCGGCAAAAGCTATCGCCCGAGGGGGATGTCGTTAGCGAGGCGGGTAAAAAAAAGACCCTTGAGGTATTCGGAAAACCGCTGTCGCC
>QIGM01000459.1 GCA_003230795.1 bacterium | reverse complement strand
ATCGGGTTTTTGCTGTGTCTTGATGACTATATTCTTTGTCTCCTACGGAGGGTCCGTTCAATCGCCACGGAGGCTCCTTTTTTATAGGCGTCGGGCAACAGAGAAGCCTAGAAGAGGATTAAAAGAGCGTTCGCATACTTTTCTAATTTTGTGTATAAATAGCTTCTACTAAAGCACAGCATACGCTGACGCAGAGGAAGTCACCTAGAAACTCGGGAGCCAAAGGACTTAAGGCATGTCTGGCCATTCTAAATGGAGTAAAATCAAGCGAAAGAAGGGAGTTACCGACCAAAAGCGCGGGAAGATCTTCACACGCTGCATACACGAGATTCAAGTCGCAGCCAGAGAGGGAGGAGGAGACCCTGATGGTAATCCACGCCTTCGTCTTGCCATAGACGGCGCCAAAGCCGTTAATATGCCGAACGACAACATCGATCGCGCTATCAAACGAGCAACCGGTGAAATCAAAGGAGAAGAGCAGTTCGAGCTTACCTACGAGGGATACGGCCCAAACGGCACTGCTATTCTCGTAGAGGTGCTCACCGATAACAAAAACCGAACAGTCAGTGAGATTCGACATGCATTTACAAGATGCGGTGGTTCCCTTGGGGAGAACGGTTGCGTCGCATGGATGTTTGACAAGCTAGGCCTACTTGCTGTGAAGCAGTCTTTAATTTCTGAAGAAGAGTTAATGGAACTCGCTCTTGAAGCAGGAGCCGAGGACATTAGCGACGAAGATGATGTTTGGGAGATCACCTGCCCAAACGATCAGTTCCACAATGTCCGCACCGCCTTGGGCGCCAAAGTCGAACTAGAAATGGCAGAAGTACAGTATTTGCCTAAGACTCGTAATCCTGTGTCTAGCTCAGATTCAGAGAAGATTCTGCGCCTTATCGATATGCTTGATGACTTGGATGATGTCTTAAGCGTTTCTGCGAACTGCGAGTTTGCTGAGGAAGGTGCGGCCGAATGATTGCGCAGCTTCGAGGAACACTCGCTTCAGTTGTTGATGAGCATATCGTTATTGACGTTGCTGGCGTCGGCTACGAGGTGTTCGTTACTGCAGATGTTCTCTCAGAACTCCCAAGTATTGGTGAGGAAATACAACTTACCATCGCAACAGAAGTGCGAGAGACGTCAATCACTCTCTACGGCTTTAAAGGCACCCTAGAACGACAAGTATTTAACCTACTACAAAAGGTGAAGGGAATCGGAGCCCGTTTGGCCTTGAGTGTACTCTCCTCAGTCGGTGCAGATAAGATTCTTGCCAGCATTGCTAAAGAAGACATTAAGTCACTCACTGCAGTACCTGGTATCGGCAAGAAGACCGCCGAGCGAGTGCTCGTCGAACTTCGAGAACAGGTTGGACAGTTTATAGATACAAGCTCCACACCTCTTTCGTCTCAAATAGAGCAGACGAATGAGTCGCTAAATCCCTTTTTGGCATCAGCGAATCCTGCGGGCATGAGCGATGCACTTCTCGCGCTTCAGAAGCTTGGATTTAGTGAGCAACGTGCGCTCGATGCGCTCGCCCTGGAAGAGGGTGGCGAGGCAGATTCCGGAGAAATACTACGTAGAGCTTTGGCGAGGATGTAGAAGAACTAATGTCTCCACGTGATAGAAATGAACTAGAGAATCCCGACACTGTCGAAGATTCCGCGTCGCCTGAGTTTCTGCTGGACGGCACGCCAATGCGTGGCTATATGCTCGCCGATTCGCTCGAGGAGGATACTTATCAAAATGCGCTTCGCCCCTCTCGAATCGACGACTATATTGGACAGCGGAGACTCTTAGAGAACATTCAAATTGCCATTGGCGCTTCGAAGAAACGCGACGAGCCGATCGATCATATTCTCCTCCACGGGCCTCCCGGTTTAGGAAAAACCACACTTGCTTCTATCGTTGCACACGAACGAGGTGTTGGACTGAAGGCGACTTCCGGTCCGGTGCTTGAGCGACCTGGCGATCTCGCGGCGATACTTTCGAGTCTCGAGACTGGAGACGTTTTGTTTATTGATGAAATACATCGAATGAACAGAGTTGTAGAAGAGATTCTCTATCCGGCGATGGAGGATTACACGATCGACATTATCGTAGGGCAAGGCCCCGCAGCCCGCGCCGTTAAATTAAACGTCGCGCCATTCACGCTTATAGGTGCGACTACTAGAACCGGCCTTCTCAGCGCACCGCTACGCGATCGTTTCGGTATTATCGAAAGAGTAGAGCTTTATTCGCCGGAAGATCTAGAAAAGATCGTCACCCGGGCTTCCCACATCCTCAACGTTACCATCACAGCGGACGGCGCTAAGGAGATTTCTCTTCGGGCTCGAGGAACTCCGCGAATTGCAAATCGCCTGCTCAAACGCGTTCGTGACTATGCCGAAGAGCGGGCTGATGGCTGTATTTCCGCAGAGGTTGCAGATCAGGCTCTTCAGCTACTCGATATCGACAAAGAAGGTCTTGATCGCATGGACCGACTCCTTATTCGAACTATTATTGAAAAATTCTCGGGTGGTCCGGTTGGGCTTGATACGATCGCTGCCTCTGTGCAGGAAGAGAAAGACACCATCGAAGATGTCTACGAACCTTACCTTCTTCAGAAAGGGTTCCTCCGGCGTACGCCCCGTGGTAGAGAGGCCACCGCTCGTGCGCACTCCTATCTCGGCA
>QIGM01000068.1 GCA_003230795.1 bacterium | reverse complement strand
GCAAGAATAAGGGTGACAATGTCACGTTTAGGAGCAATGCAGACATTGCTCAGCTCACTGACTTTTTAGGCCGTGCAAAAGCTACTGGATATGATACGCAGTGGCTGGACAAGAGTTTGGAGCGATACAAACGGTTGCAGGCGGCCCACCTGGGAGACATTCACAAACTTCGAGCCGCCCTACGAGAGTATCTCCCACACAAAGCGAGCGTTCGCGGGGATGACCCGGTGCAAATGGCTGAGCGTGAGCTGATCGGTAAAAACCTACCAGGATTCTTCCCGACACCCAAAACCATCATTCAAGACATGCTCAAGTATGCCGAGATCGAGCCTCACCACCACGTTCTCGAACCGTCCTGCGGAAAAGGTGACATAGTCACGTTTATACTCGCTGCGGTTCCCGAGGCCCAAATCACGGCCCTAGAAATGAACCGCTCGCTTGCCGAAGTGCTGGCAGCCAAATCCATTGCTGTGGAATTTACCGACTTTCTAGTACACCAAGGTCAATACGAGCGTATTGTCATGAATCCCCCTTTTGAGCGTGGTGCAGACATTGATCATGTTCAGCACGCCTACGATTGTTTGGCCGCAGGAGGCCGATTAGTTAGTGTGATGAGTGAAGGGCCCTTCGGTCGGAGCGACAAGAAATCGGCGCAGTTTCAGCGTTGGCTCTACGCACTGGGCGGTTACAGTATCAAGCTACCAGAAGACGCTTTCAAAACAGCCGATGCGTTTCGTCAAACTGGGGTACGGACTCGACTTCTCGTGATCGACAAAGAGTAGCACGACAGACCAGAAAAATAATTTGAGTAGCTCCGCTAACTGTTTTACCATCAGGTATGACTTACATGACGATGAGATTTGACTTGGAAGGTGACATGCTTCCTAACCGCGATGAGCTACAAACTCGCTGGGAGGTGAGTGATCTCATCGAAGCACGAGGCATCGGTGAAGTGATTGGGAGCGGTGGTGGTTGTGGCCAAATGGATATCGGCGTGGAAGTTTCTGATGTCGAAACGGCCCAATCTCAACTGCGTGCTATCGCCGCAGAGTACCAGCTAAAAAACGTCACTTTCAGCTAAAAAAACTAAAACGCGAGTAGTTGACAGACGTACACGTAACACTAGAATGAAAACTGCTGAGTGTGAGCAAGCCTTTCACCCTTTCTGCCGGAGCTTATGCTATGAGTGTCGAACCTCCACAAACGTCTGAGAATTCCTTGCATTCTCTCGCTGAGATTCTGCCCGAAGTTCTTGGGCAGCTGCACCTCACACTTTCTGCTGATGAGACTTCCTCAGAACTGCTCCTGCCAGTCGGATTACAACTATCGGCAACTCTTTGTGAAGCCAGCTAAGTCGTTCGTTGCTTCGACATATCAACTCCCCTCCTCCGCACGGGAAAATTTCACTTACCCTGGAGCCTATCGGCCTCGCGGGAGCGTCGGGGTAAGTGAATTTTTCCCTTAGCTACGGAGGATGAATAAGATGAACTTGAATCAAAGAACCACTCAGTCGCCTGCACCCACTGATTGCCAAGTCGCCAATCAAAACTCCAGCCGCCAGCAAAGAGTGCTTTCAGAAAAAGAAAAACAAGCAGAATACGAAAAAGCGTATCGCTCTCAACTACGGCAGCAGCAATGCCCTGGTTGCGGGGAAGCAGAAATCTTCTAAATCCGCACAAGCCACGGAGGGCTTTCTGATGGTAATACACATTCACTGAATCAGATTATCCTTGGGATGCTCAGTGATGCTTCGTAGACGCACCTTCGAGGGAGCATTCATAGGGAGGGGCTTGATTCCAGATTCTTTTTCCCGCTTCATGCCACTTTGGTGCCTTGGAGCTTACGGGTCTTGCCTGCTTTCGTTTTGATTTCCACACGCACGCCCAGGCGGTAAAGATACTTGGTCAATTTGTCTACGGTCATTTTCGAGAGCTTGCCCGTGTAGAGATCACTGACTTGAGACTGCTGAATATCGAGTAATTGAGCAAGCTTTTTCGGCGTTAAATTACGTCGCTCCACTTCACCCTCAATCGCAATCTTCAAATCGGTTTTCAGTTGCAGCAACACAGCTTCTTCGGCTGGAAACCCTATATCCTCAAAAACATTGCCTGAACTCTTGGTCGCCTTAGTTTGCTTATCGTTTTTTAGCATCTTTCTTCTCCTTCAAGAGCCTAGCCTTGACTGCCTTTAATCGTTTCTCTGCAATGCTCAAATCATTCTTAGGAGTGCTCTTACTTTTCTTCACAAACGAGTGCAATATATGCAGTTTGCCAGCGACGACACTCAAGTAAATAGTCCGATACCAACCCTTGGTGTCTTGCTGACGTAGCTCAGCAACTCCTGGTCCGATGGACTTCATCGGACGACCGTTTTTTGGCTTTGCCCCTAGTTGCACACGCCGAATATCTTCGCCTAAGCTCCTGCGAATATCTTGGGAAAATCCACGAACAACGTCGAGGCTATCGCCTTCCCAAACCAATTCTGCTGGCTCCCTGTCGTTATTCATAACGCCACACCTTTTATCACTTATTTATGATAGCATATTTGTGATGTCTGTCAAGCGATTCTTGCAGGTTTATCGCACTGACCGGTATCTTACGGCTCCCCATCCCTATACGGGCTATCTCGTTCTCTTTCCATAACCTCGGCGGTTCTGTTCACAAATTTTTCAATCGAAT
>QIGM01000300.1 GCA_003230795.1 bacterium | reverse complement strand
ACGCACATGAAATCTGAGATTGAAATTCTCCAAGTTGAAAAGCGAATTCGCACACGTGTGAAGAAGCAAATGGAGAAGACTCAAAAGGAGTACTATCTCAACGAGCAGATGCGTGCGATTCAAAAGGAGCTCGGCGAGAAAGACGACTTCCGTAATGAAATCCAAGAGCTCGAAGACAAGCTCAAAGCCAAGGACATGCCTGAAGAGCCTCTCGATAAGACCGAGAAGGAAATCCGCAAGCTCAAGATGATGTCGCCAATGTCTGCAGAAGCAACGGTAGTGCGTAACTACGTTGACTGGATGTTGTCACTTCCTTGGAATCATTACTCTGACGATAAGCTCGACATTCAACACGCTGAAGACGTGCTAGATGACGATCATTATGGTCTCTCAAAAGTAAAAGACCGAATACTCGAGCACCTTGCCGTTCATAAACTCGTCGGTAAGATTCGCGGACCAATTCTTTGCCTTGTAGGTCCTCCTGGGGTTGGTAAGACATCGCTTGGTAAGTCGATCGCTAGAGCAACTGGAAGAGAGTTCGTCAGAATCGCTCTTGGTGGTGTTCGTGACGAAGCTGAAATTCGTGGTCACCGAAGAACCTATATTGGTGCTCTACCAGGTAAGATTGCGCAGTCACTAAAAAAGGCTGGCACCAGCAATCCAGTATTCCTGCTCGATGAAATCGATAAGATGTCTCAAGACTTCCGCGGAGACCCTTCATCGGCTCTTCTAGAAGTTTTAGACCCTGAGCAGAACAATACTTTTAACGACCACTACCTTGATGTTGATTACGATCTATCCAACATTATGTTCATTACTACTGCGAACTACGAGCAGTCTATTCCAAGACCGCTCCTAGACCGTATGGAAGTGATTCGTATTGCTGGTTACACCGAGTTAGAAAAGCTCGAAATCTGCATTAAGTATCTCATCCCGAAAAGCTGCGAAAAGAACGGCCTTTCAAGCAACAACATCGCGTTCACTCGGCGAGCACTGCTTGAAACCATCCGTCACTACACTCGCGAAGCTGGGGTTCGTAGCCTTGAGCGCACGGTTGATACCATTTGCAGAAAAGTAGCAGTAGAAATCGTTAAGAACGGTGATGAAATCAAAGTTAAGATCACCGCCTCAAACCTTGATCGTTACTTAGGTGTAAAACCCTTCAAATACGGTAAGCAGGAAACTGAAAACCAAGTTGGAACTAGCACAGGGCTTGCTTGGACTGAAGTCGGAGGAGAGCTTCTCGTAATTGAAGTAGCCGTCGTTCCTGGACGCGGACGCTTAATCATCACCGGTAAACTCGGCGATGTGATGCAAGAGTCAGCACACGCAGCAATGATGTATGTGCGCTCAAAAGCTCCGCTCTTTGGACTTCCTAAGAACTTCTACAACACTATCGACTTGCATGTGCACGTGCCGGAAGGCGCAATACCGAAAGACGGACCGTCTGCAGGTATCGCAATCATGACTGCGATAACTTCTGCGCTTACTGGCATTCCAGTAGACCGTAATGTTGCTATGACTGGAGAGATTACTCTTCGGGGTAGGGTGTTGCAGATTGGTGGACTGAAAGAGAAGATCCTTGCAGCTCACCGTGGTGGGATTACGCGAGTTCTGATTCCTAAAGACAATGAGAAAGATATCGAAGAGATTCCACTCTCAGTGCGCAAAGGAATTGAACTCGTCCCAGTTGCTGAGGCCGATGAGGTGCTCCGTGAAGCGCTCGTTATTGAGTCTCATGAGCATTTCCAAGAGCTTCTTCAGGAGAAGACTATCCGCTACGGAGAACTCTTTGGTAAGCCTGAGGACGAGAAGGAGAAGGAACTTGCAGCATTGGCAGACGGAGCCGATGACGCCAACGAGTCAGGCGTAGTCACTCACTAACCCAAAGCTGCATAAGAATCTCTCAAGGGGGCTATTTCTCTAGCAATACTAGAGGGGTAGCCCCTAAACATATCAAGTTGACGCCCCATATCTTCTGCTGTAGTTTCAGGCGTCGGTTGAGCAGGATATCTCCTGCAAATCACTGGAAAATCATTACTGGGAAATCAAACTTCCAAACTCAAGCGTTTAGGCGTTTGGCTATGAGAATATCTACCGTCGGTTTTTTAGCTCCTTAGCCGTATTTTGTCTCCGGCTACGCAATCAAGAGATTGCTACGTATTTAAGGGCGATTAGCTCAGTTGGCTAGAGCATCGGCCTTACAAGCCGAGGGTCACTGGTTCGAGTCCAGTATCGCCCACCACATTTTCAAACGGTTTTTTAAGTGACACTTAATGCGGGGTGGTAGTTCAGTTGGTTAGAACGCCAGCCTGTCACGTTGGAGGTCGCGGGTTCGAGTCCCGTCCGCCCCGCCATTTTATAACCTACGAAGCTTCGCTTCGGCGTTGCTCTGCCTCTTCTAAGTCCAAGTACATTTGAAGATTGAGCCACAATTCGGGGCTCGTCTTTGTTGCTGCCGCGAGGTCTAGAGCGCTGTCCGCCGTTATACCTCTTTTGCCTTTTATGAGTTCGTTGAGTTTGGCGGGCGTCCATCCCAGATTTTCGGCAAAAGCTCGTTGGGAGGTATTCGATGGCTCCAGAAACTCTTCAAGCAGCATAATTCCAGGATGAATTGGATTTCTTGGTCTCATATCTATTTAACCTCTGTGGTAGTCAACGATCTGAACATCGTGAGCTCC
>QIGM01000295.1 GCA_003230795.1 bacterium | reverse complement strand
AACAGCAAATTGCATTCTTTCAGCCCGCCGCGATTTTGACTCTTGGCAAACCTGCAACCACCTCGCTTTCAATGCTTTTTCCCAATTCAAAATTTGCTCGATCATTTCAAAGTGGAGGGTTTTCCACGGTGCAGGGGAAAATATTCCAAGAGTTCAATCAGCCGCTTCTTTCGGCCACGTATCTTCCCTCAGGAAATGGACGGTTTTGGCGCCGCTTCTGGGAAAAGCAAATCCCTCTTTTTGTCAGAAAGGCTCGCTCTCTTGCATGAGCATAAATATTGCCCGTCAGCAAACTCCTGAGGAGAGAGAACTCTCAAAAAAACTAGAAGAATTGTTGAGTCTCCAGATATTGCTTGCTCAACGAGAGTTGGACTTGGTCACAGTTCAGGCAGAATTGAAGGCCTTTGATCGACGATATTTACGAATTATCGGTATCCGCTATGCCGAACTCGACAAGATCGCGGCACAGATTGCAGAGATATTTGCTAGGTCATCTCCTAAAGACCACCAGGCGCAAGAACACGCATACGGAGCTCGTGCCCAAGCCAATGAGTCAGGGCAAGAGTCAAAGAAAGCTCTTGAAAAATCAGTATACGCAGATAGATTCAACCCCTCCGACGCATTGAAAAAATTGTATAGAGAAGTAGCCAAGTGTATCCACCCGGATTTAGCAACGGATGAGAATGATCGCATCCGCCGACAGCGCTTCATGGTTGAGGCAAACCAAGCCTATGAGGCAGGTGACGAAAATCGCTTGCGAGAGATTTTGCACGAATGGGAAAGCAGCCCGGAAGGCATCAAAGGGGATGGAGTCGGAGCGGAGCTTGTCCGCACCATTCGAAAAATAGCCCAGGTTGAAGAACGGATGCTAACACTTGAGACCACCCTGGCTCAGCTACAGTCATCCGATCTGTATCGGTTAAAAAAAGAAGTGGAGGAAGCGGAAGCCGAAGGGCAAGACCTACTGGCCGAAATGGCATCGCGATTGGATCAGCAAATTAATGATGCAAAAGCCCATTTTGCCAGTCTCGTTCAGGAGAAATCGAATCATGACCGCTAATCGACAATCAAAACAGAAATCCTTGGCACAGTCGGACAGACAGAGATCAGTTGTCACACGGTCCACTTTAACGAGCCGAGGGCTCGAGTTGGCTTCTCTCCTTCGGCACGAGCGAGAAAACATTCAGACATCGGACCTTGCAGTAAAAGGGATCATACTGCCTGCTCGCAAGGTACAATTCCCAACTGATCGCCCAATGGGTACGCTATTTAGCCGTCGCTGGAATAATCAGATAGTAACCAAGGAAGGTGAGTGGCATGAGTTGGGTCCAGCTAGAGGGGAATTCAATATTTCTCAAGGGGTTGAACTCATGATTGACCTTGTTCATACCGACCCAGTTGACTTATCTCCACTCAGCACATTTAGACCCAATGACCTTCAGAGAATCGGAGCAGCAAATACCCGACTCGATGATGAAGGTATGGACTGTTTAAAAAAACTGACCGGCCTTATTGAGCTTTGGCTTATGGGAACCGAGATCACAGATAATGGCCTGAGATCCATACAGAAAATGAGTGGCATTCGAGTTTTAAATCTTGGGAATACATGTGTCACAGACGATGGGCTACAGTATATAGAGGATCTCATAAATCTATTCTGGCTTTTCTTAGATTTTACACGAATAAGTGACGCTGGAGTAGAACACCTTAAATGTCTAGCAAATCTAAAGGTGCTGACTCTCAACTTTACGCAAGTCACCGAGGCTGGAACCATCAGGCTCAGGAATGCTCTACCAAATTGCTCAATCAGTAATATTAGAGATTGACCAATGAAGATAGTGCTTGATTCCAACTGTTTCATTGATGATCTGAACCAGGAAAGCCGAGCGTATATGCCTTTGCAAGAGATTTTCAAAGCTAGCAATAGAGGTAAGATTGCTCTTTTCGTAAGCCTTCATAGTCTGCATGAGCTTGAAAGAAAACCAGATGAGGCTTTTGCTCTCGCCAAATCTTTGCCTCTCCTTCTCCATTACCCAATTGGCTCGTGGGAAGAGCAAGTTGGAGCATGGAGTCAGCTTGCTGGAACTTGGGAAGATGCAAAACGGAATAAGGAGATTCAACAGGGCTTAAAGAATCTAGCCAAGTCCGGAGCGGACCTTCGAGATCTGGGTGCGTATATTGATGCACTATACGCCCGGGCTGATGTTTTTGTTACCTCGGATAAGGATCTTGTTGGAAAAGGGCCCTCAAATCGAATTGCAGAAAAGTACAAGTTGAGGATTGTGACTCCAGAAAAATTGGCCGCACAACTTTTCAGCAACATTTTTTAGCTGACGGTTAAGAAACCTTGCCGTCTTTTCCCATCTTTCGAAACACAACAACCACTTTCTACATTTGCTCTTTTGCATGAAAGAGCGAAATGGTGTCTGGAACAACATCCTGCAAGAATTAATTTCTTTACAGACATATTCAATCTTAACCAGATTTTTTAGCCTTTACGATAAAACCTGGACCATACATTCCGTAGATACGATGAGGCCCTAGCCAACTCCTTCGTTAAGGTGTATTATACACCTAATCATACACATTTTTAGGGAAATCTCATGCGAACGAATATTGATCTTGATGACCTTTTGATGCAAGAAGCCTTTGCTCTCACAGGAGTTCGTTCAAAAAAAGAACTCGTTC
>QIGM01000123.1 GCA_003230795.1 bacterium | reverse complement strand
CGATTAGCATTTGACAATTTCGTACTAGCCTAGAATTACAACGTTAATGACCCGTTCTTATAGAATACACCTATCCTACTGAACGCTTACCTGATTCCGACAAATACGGCTAAGAGCCTGATTATTTTGGCTCATCTAGCAAAAAATACTAAGTAAATTATCGATTTTAGACGAGGTTTTTCGTTTTTTTCTGAAGCATTTGAAGGGCTCAGGCTGATTAGAGCTTGTATTGGAGAAAAACAGCGCCCCTTAATGTAATGGCACAAGCAGGAAGTAGTAGAAATGAACGCGCAAAATAATCAAAACGAATTCGTGAATGAGGAAAGCGGCAAGGGCACTGTCCTTGCGATGCTCATTTGTATTGGAGCAATTACTGCTTACCTCAAAGTAGGTCAAATTTGGATCGAGGCTAATCTGCCGGAATTCTACGGTGGCCTGGTTGTTCAAATGCTCGCCGTCATCACAGTGTTTACACTGGGCTGCGCGCTCCATATGCTTTTTATCGGAGATAAATCCGGACGCGAGCTAAAGAAGGACCTTAAGAAGCAGATTTCAGAACTCTATCATTTCGTCTCAGACGTCGAAAAACGAATATCGGATCTCGAATCTACCACCATGACACATGCCGGAGCTATCCGACCAAATGGCATTACAAGCTTAACCACTGCGAGACGCATCGCAAGAGCGATTGCCAGGCGTGCAGACGATGTAAGCACATTGCTTACGAGTAGAAATAAGTACAACCTAATCGATGCGCACGAATTGCTCAGTAAGCCGTTACGCGTAACGGAGAATGCAATGGACGCACTTATCGGTGCAGATCCAATTCCAGCGCTAGAGCCAGAAGAGTGGTTCCAGACGGTTGAGGCTCTTTGTGATCAAACAGACGAAGAGATTGAGCGCGTAGCCGTCGCAGCCGCATAGTCATCAAGAAGAGAAAATCTCGACAGCTTTCGCTGTAGCGTAAATTCTTTGATTTGATAAAGCCCCTTGCTCTAGCAACAGCCTTCAATGGAGAAAAAGCCCCAGGTAAAAATAAAGGGGGGCTTTTCCCGTTTTTTTATGACTATCCCCTATGTCTCCTACCGGAGGGTCCGTTTTTTTGCTCTTCGTCTCCGCGAAGCAGTCCGCGCAGGCATCCTACCAGCGTAAAATTCAGGCATAGCACAAGAACGAATACCAACATGATGGTCTCGTTACTACTCTCTGGTGCCCAGTTCAGGGCAAAGGTATGGAGTCCGAAAAGTATCGAAAGCGGAATAGCTAAGACGAATACCAGCACGGAAAAGCAAAGTACGAGATTGCTATTGAGCGAGACGCTGAGCAGTCCAAGTAAGGAAAGTAGCATCCAGAGAAGCACAGGGACCGCGACATAGAGCGAACGCTTGAAACCGATTCGAGCGCCCCGCTCCCAAGCAGCAATAGTCCGTGGCTGCTCAGAGGCTGTTTTCGGCTTAGAGCCACGGCGAGGGGCCTCCTGAGCGCTCTTTCGCACTATTTTGGGGTTAGCCTTCTTTGTTGGCGGCAACTTAGCCTCAGTCATACATAAAGCCAAAAATTGAGAATATTCTGCACCGTTTTAAGCATTAGGAACTTCTTAAATAAGAGTAAATCTTAAGGGCGAGTAAATAAAGCACTATCGCACTTAAGTATCGTGGAATCTAAGGCAAAAGCGAAACGGAGATATCACAATGTCGCTAACCGACGTATTCGATCGGAAATTCACTGAAGCTGCAACCCAATTGGCGTTTCAGTTCCCAAACTTAGACCTACGCTTCCACCGAACCGAGGGCGAAGAGTTCATGCGTTGTATGTTGCCAGAATTTAGCGATGACATTCTTGAGTTCCATCTTGGAGCTGAAAGCGAGAGCATCGTCTTTGACGCAATCTTTGCAATCAAAGAAATGGCCCAGCTCTTTGATGCATAATCCTTGCTAATGTCCAGTCTTAATGTCCGGTCTGCTGATCTTCAAGCATCAGCTTCAGCATACCAGGAATTTGTTCGAGCCCATCAAACTTCAGCCTCTTCCCATTTAGAAAGAGAGATGGCGTTCCCGTGACCCCGGCGGCATCACCCGTGGCAATATCCTCAACTACTCTCTCACGAGTCCGAGGACTCGCAAGGCACTCGTCGAATTGCTCCAAACTAAGACCTATCTGAGCAGGAATATCCAATAAAGCTTCGATGCTCCAGTCAAAGGCATCCAGCTCAAAAATCTTGTCATGAGCCTTCCAAAAAAACTGCTCCCCCTGCATACCTGCGCAGCGAGCAACAATTGCTGCCTGACAGGCGTAGGCATGACCTTCTCCCGTCTCGATATTCGCATTGCAATTTGCGTCCAGCGGATAGTTCTTAAACGTCAACTGCAACTTACCCTTAAACTCCTTGATCAGAGGTTTAAGGGTTGCAGACGCTCGTTTGCAGTAGGGACACTGAAAATCACTGAATTCAACCAACTTGAGCGGAGCGGTCTCCGGCCCCAACACATAGTCTCTCTCAGCCGCTTCTGCCTGCGATTGAATCTTTAGATCATACTCCTCGCCAGCTCTCCATTGATCGATGAATTTCTGCAGATACGCTCTGTCGGCAAGTTGCTCAGCTTGGGGTAAGAAATAGTAGTGTCTTAAGGCATTCGGCAGCCCAAAGCTAACAAAGCCGAAAAACACCACAGACAACCAAACAAGAGCA
>QIGM01000218.1 GCA_003230795.1 bacterium | reverse complement strand
TAGCTAACATGAATTCATTGATGGCACGTAATCGGCTTCCTTCAGACTCAGCCGTTGGGGCTGCCTCAACTTCGGCTGCTGAATCCGCGGCACTCTCCTCAGCAGCGACTACGCCTGGGAGACAAATCAGGGTGAACAAAGTCGCGGCGAATAGGGCTTTAACGCAAGAAGGTAGCATTCTGATTCGCTCCAAAAGGTATTCAGGGAAGGATGTGGGTATTAGTGAGACTGTTTTTCAACAGTCCCTGAGTGAGAAAAATACGAGAATTTGAGCGATTCGACTAGGACGAATTGTCTGAGTTTGATTCTAGGGCGCAGGGGCGCATTTGAGAGCTGAGGCGAGAGCCTGCAAGGCCCTTATTTAGCTAGTTTGCTTGTTTCCTCTGGAAGCTTCGGTGTCGGAGTGGCTCCTACTGTAGGTGGAGTCCATTCTTCTTCAGAGCCAAAGCCGGAAGGAGCCGAAGGCCAAGGGGTTGCGACCTGCTGATGGTAGTAGGGTGTGCCGTAACCAAGGTGCCTAACTGGGATTCGCTCGAGTGTGCTTGGGAAAGACCCGCCACGAACCAAACGCGTTATCTCGTGTGTTTTGGCCATCTCCACGCTTCCGGCAGAAATTACCATTGAAGATCTGGGGTCTATCACTCGCGTGTTTAAATACACTCTGTGAGGCGAAACAGTATAGGTTCCCACGACTAAAGCAGCGATTTCCTGATGTCCGCGAAGGGTTTCCGTGTGTCGGGAAAGCCCAAATTCACCTTTGTTAAACTGTATCTGCATCGCGTCTGAAGCTCGAACTTCGATGACATTATAGCCTCGCATCGAAAGTTCGCTCATTAGCTGCTCTCCAACCACTCTGCCAAATGTGGAAGATTGGTAAAGATTATCGATATCTACGAAGGTTGTAATCGCAATTGGGCCGCTAATACTTCCCCTGAAATAAGCGTGAATCTGGTCGGCCATATAGCTCGTCTTAAATCTACCAACAGAATGATTTACGGGGTCCCCTAAGGGGATAGCCGAGAAGACTGGTAGGTCGTGATAACGCTTGCTGCAGCCGGTCGATAAAAGAATCACTACAAACGAGGCGACCAATGAAACGCACACTTTGCTCTTTAAGGCACCGAAAAGACGAGATAAATTTTTCTTCATGGAGAAAATCCATTCTATTTGTCGTCGCTTTCAGCCTTTTAACTATCAGCGGCTGTAGCTTCTACGGTTTTACAAAATTTCCTAAGAACGCTGAAGGTTGCAAGATGCGGACCTACGTGAACGCTGGCCTTATTGATTATCTAAGTGCCCGATATAACCCAGTAAACATGTCTCGTCTGGCGATCGTGCCGTTCAACGTACCGGAAAGTTTTGCTCCATCCGGCAACCAGACCCGGCATTTTGGGCGCGATATTGCTCTAAGCTTTTACCAGGAAATAGTCGGCTCAGGTGAGCTAGGAATCGTTGAGCTATTCAATAGAGACCGCTGGCCAGGCAAGCGAGCTGAGTTTAATACGGGTAACTACTACGCTATCGAGTCCGCTAGAAACGCGGGGTACGACATGGTGCTCGTTGGATATCTCGAAGACATCGTAAACGAAACGGATCTCACGCTACTAACGAAACTAATAGACACTTCAAACGGTGTGACGCTTTGGTATGGCCGAACTGTAACCTATTCATCAGCCCGGCCTATTCGTCGTTCACTTGCAGAATACAGTTTTGGCTTTGTGCGTGACCGACCAGATGCCTTTGCTTTTAAGGAGCGAGTAGAAGAGATGGCTCGTTGTACGGTTGATTCTATTCTCTACGGTGAGCCTCTAGAGCCTGGCAAGCGTGAAGAGGAAGAGAGTTGGATAAGCACGGCCCTTAGCAGCTTGCGCTACTAGTTCTTACCGAATCAAGATTGGATGGGTCTGAAACTTCCAATCGACCAACTGTCTTATCAATCCGCTTTAGTAGCTTACTCAAAATGCCTCCCGCACCAAACTCAATTGCATGCGTTATCGCCTGTTCTTTTATCAATCCTTGCATGGACTCAGTCCAGCGAACCGAATTGCAAACTTGTCGAACTAAGAGCTCTCTCGCTTCCTCGCCAGATGAAATGGCAGTAGCGGTTACGTTCGAATAGACCGGAAAGAGCGGGTCAGCAAAAGTTGTAGCTTTTAGATCTTCGGTAAGCTTAATTTCTGCAGGCTTCATTAAGCTACAGTGGAAAGGAGCACTTACGTTGAGAGGGATGAGCTTTGCTCCTTCCAGTGCCGTAGAGAAGGCATCTATTCCGGCAGCATCTCCCGCGACAACCGTCTGGCCTGGGCAGTTGAGGTTTGCAATCTCGCAAACGCCTGAAGAAATCTTTGCAATTGCAGCCCTAATTTCGTCTTCACCCGCTCCCATGACAGCAAGCATTTTACCTTCGCCAAGGCCAACAGCTTCTTGCATATAGCTGCCGCGTTTATGAACGAGTTGCACGGCATCTGAGAAGGACAGTACGCCAGCTGCAACGAGAGCAGTATATTCGCCAAGGCTATGTCCAGCAGCAGCCTTTAGCGTTGGTGAAAGTGCGGTGTAGCAGGCGTAACTCGCAGCTAAAATCGCCGGTTGACTGAACTTGGTCAGTGTAAGCTCCTCTAGCGGTCCCTCAAAGCATAGTTTTGAAAGCGAAAAGCCGAGCGCTTTATCTGCTTCATCAAAGACGCTCTTT
>QIGM01000385.1 GCA_003230795.1 bacterium | reverse complement strand
GCTCTATCTTGTTCAGCAGTGTGGCGGAGAATCTTCAATCGAATGCCACTTTGCTTGCAAATTAGAACTGATTCAAGGCTCTCAGTAGACAGGTTGTGATACTCCGTAGCTGAAATTCGAAGGCGGTCGCGAATTTCTTCTTCGAGATTTGAGCTTGGATTATCAGCCCCATTGTCGAAGTAGGATGATATTGAGTAACCGGCATTCGGAAGAGTGGAGTGAAACCCGTAGATATGATCCTGGTGAGGATGAGTGGCGAAGGCGAATTCTATTACTTTATCCTTCCCCATTCGCTTCTTTAGTGCGCCAAGAAGCATAGTCTCTGCGTTCGGGTATTTCGCCTTAGATTCGCCTGCATCAATAAGAGCCTGAGTGACTCCGTCTGGGCAGCTGATCAGCGTTGCATCGCCTTGCCCTACATTGAGAAAAGAGATGACAAGGTGCCCTTCCGTGGGTGGACAGGACTCCACCCGGCGGCTTTCTGCTGCCAGGGAACTTGATGTCATTAGAAGAAGAAAAAGCAGTTGAGCTATATTCCTGAAATTTTTGATGTGAGATTTCCACATATACGCTACAAATTACTCTAGTAATTGCTTGAAGTTCTTCAAATCGCACTAAGATAAGCGGTTTTAAATGGCTCAAACTGCCCAGAAAAAGAATACGGAAAAGGCCACGAAAAAGGAACGCGAAGGCCTTTCGTCTTCAAGGAGTCTTGAACGATTTCAAGTCGATACTACCTCACGGCAAACACTTCAGCCTTCAGACTACCGCTCACAGACTGCGCAACAAAGCTGGACGAAGACTGAGCTCGATCTTGCTGATTGGTTAGAACTCTCTTGGTTCTATCCGCAAGGATTTGAAAAACAAGAAATACGTGAGACTCGAACGGCCTATATTGTACTAGGTGAGAGTATCGTTTACAAATTTCTCAAACCAGAGCTGCAACATTCTCAAGCTGTTCACGATAGCGCCTTTTCTCAGATTTGGCGCCGAGCTTGTTTGGAAATACAGAGGAATAGGGAACTTGCCCCAGATCTTTTTCTTGGCATACGCGTCCTCAGAATTATCGACGGTGAGCCTCATTGGATTACCGAGCTTCGCTCAAAGAATCTAGATCCTTCGAATCCGCCGATGGAGGCGGATCAGGTAGCAATCGTGATGCGAAGAATTCCGAGCAATTCAACGCTTGCGCATTTAGTGGCGTGTGACGAGGAGATTGCGTATTCGCATCTGGAGCAGATAGTGAAACGCCTCGTACGCTTTCATAAACGAAAGCAGCGAGATGGAATGCGGACTTTTTACGAACGAGAACGTGAAGTCCTTAAGGTGACAGAAGACTCTGCTACTCAAGGTCTTGAGCAGTTCTCTAGGCTCTATAGTTCGCTCTTTGATCCTTTTTCGCGAGCGGCCCTACCGCAAGCCAGGGGCTTCTTGAACAGAACTCGAGCAAAGTGCTTCGAGCAGTTTTATGAAAGAGCCCAGAAGGGTTATGTCGTGAGCTGTCACGGGGCACTTAGGGCTGAACATATCGGTGTTTGCGCGCTTGCGGATGAGGGAAGGGAGGTCTCTCTCTTTGGTCGATCTGGTAAAGACGAAGAGGTGCTAGAAGACGTTCTTTTTGATCTCGCGAGTCTGTCGGCAGACTTAGAGGTTCGTGGATTTGTTGAGCTCGCACGCGAGATAGAGCAGCAATACTTTTCAGCGTTTCCTGAAGTGTATGACCCTTTACTCTTTCGCTACTATCTCTGTGCGGCTTCCGTGTCTCGTGCGCGTGAACTTTTTGAAGCAGGCACCTCGGAGTATTTTTCGCTTGCAACGAAGTTTCTCTCGTTCTCGCTTCGATGCGCTCTTAATCTTAATCAACCTTTTCTAATTGGTGTCGGCGGTAGTTTTCCAGATACACGTTTAGATATCAGCCAGAACCTTGTGGACCTTCTCGATGGTGTACGACTTTCGGAAGACGTTCAGACTACATCTGTGTCTGGAAGTAGTGAAGTAGACGCAGACTTAAACTTCAATCGAGTTATGAGAGAAGCAGACTCGGCGCTCGCACTTGGGCGCGTGGTTGTTCTGGATCTGCCTTTACAGAGAGCAGAGCAACGAATTGCTTGTGCTCGTCTTGCTCAAAAATATGGCCTACGGCATCTTCTTCTTAAGTGCACTATTAGCACAGAAGAGCGAGTTGCCAAGGCACTGACAAGTTTGCGCTCGGTGGGAGTGCCGATTGCAGCCCCGCAACCCTTGGTGAGTACAAGGTGCAGCGCCTGGGCACCTTTGCCAGCGCTTAAAGTAAATCAAACGTTGTTGGAGCCAAGTTTGCTCCAGCCCGATCTATCCCTCTTCGTTCTTCGTGAACTAGCTAGCCGCGATTCTAAGAAAACAAAGGCGTGAGCACGCTTTCTAGAGGCAGCTCTAAAATGCTATTATATAGTCGTCGCACTTTAGAATTCCCGTTTTTGGGTTCAGCAGTGGTCGTTGCTTGGGGCTAAAGCGTAGCTACTGTGGTGGAAAAAACCCTGATCGGGTTTTTGCAGTGTCTTGACGACTATATTCTTTGTCCCCTTTCAGGGGGGAACGTTCAGGCGCCACGTAGGCTTTTCTGTTCATTGCGGGGTAGCATTACGTACTTAGATGGTTTCTCATCTAGAAAGAAGAGCCTCCGTGGCGATTGATACGGACCCTCCGTAGGAGATA
>QIGM01000121.1 GCA_003230795.1 bacterium | reverse complement strand
ACATCAAAATAGTAAACTATTGGTCGATAAAGACCAATTCTCTGGGCAACTCTCTGTTATTGTTAAAGAAAATCAGAAGGGATTTAGCTGAGATTGTAGAGAATCGAAGAACTGCTTCACCAGGCCGCGCTCTAGTGTAGAACGTCTACCAATAACGCTAACCGGAATTTGTAGCCCTGGTCTGGGAAAGCTCTGCAATTTCTTCTCTGGAATGCCTAAGGCAAGCGGCACACCTCGAGGAACTAGTCCGTGACCAAAACCAGCCTGAGCCAGTTGGGTAACTGCATGGAAGTTCTGCATGCTGTTGGTGACATTTAGCTCAACTCCAGACTTTACTGACCAACGACGAATCTTTCTTTCTAGAGCGCTCCAGGTCTCCGAATGAGCTTCAACAGTTAAAAGGCTAAGTTCTCCACCTCGTTTCGGCAAGCTGAATGGTTTGAGATTCGAAGGTACTATCACAAACTCGTCGTCACAAAGACAACGTGCATCAAGGTCTGGACTAAGTTCGCTTAGCCCGTGGACAATGGCAAGCATACATTCACCGGAACGAACTCGCGCAATTGCGATCGGCGAGCGATGCACAGCAAATGAGAATATAATACTTGGGTTATCCTTCTTTAGCTTTCTAAGGACTTTCGCACCCCAGGCAAGAAGTATAGCCCCGCTCAACGCAATAACGAGCTCTCCCGTGCCTTCGCTTATTTCTTCCTGTAAGGCATCTTTAAATTCTAGATAGAGCGGCTTGGCTCGCTGAAGAATGCTCTCCGCATAAGGTGTAAGCACCACTCTTCGTCCGGACGGTTCAACGAGCTTACGGCCTAACTCAATTTCAAGCTGTTGAATTCTCTTACTGATCGCTGGTTGAGTTACCCCGAGTCGAGCCGCGGCGCGCGACATCGTGCCGTATTCTTCTAGCGCAGCAAGCGCCTCGAAGTTCTGAAACATATTGCCTTTCTCCCAAAAGACGTCTTTGTGTTCTGCAAACATAAGACGCTCGTAGCACAAACAACCTATTCTTGGTCGGAATGGGTTCCATTCCTTCTATAGCCTTTTTTCTGAGAACACAAGTCGACAATACTGAACTGGGCGGTCTAAGAGGCCGCGGAATGTTCTTTTTCAGTAAGGATGGGTTACCACAGCAGAAAGCTCGCTTGGCTACTTTCGTGCCGCTTACGAGACGCAGGGAAGTGGCCACGGCGGACGTGACACTCATGAGTGATGTACTAGCTACCTCACTCATGTTTCCATTTCGTGTATTTTTTGAAAAGGAGTGTCAGAAATGACTGACCAAACACCGAAGACCCCGGAAGAGAAACCTGATGGTTCTCAAGTGACCGGTTCTCAAGTGACCGGCGGACAGCCCCCCGCAGAGTGGGTAGAGTTCGTAACGCCGTTTGCAAAAGCACTCGGCTTGGATCTCGAAGAGGTAACGAAGAAGCTAACAGCACTTGCTGGTGAGCCGGGAAAGCAGGCTATCTTGGTTCTAAAGAGTGGGGAATATGCCCCCTTTGAAGAACTGAAGGCTGCTCTACCTGGAGTGCCGACAGGTGTGCTGAAGAAAGCCGTCGCCGATCATCTGCGTGCAGATGCTGCGGTTGAGGTCAATTCGGTTGCTTCTGCGATGGCAACGCCTTCGTTTGATGCATTGCCCCAGGCGCCAGAAGATGACGCCTGGTTGCAAATGCTTCGAACCGGAGGAGAGCTCAAGGTCGACAAGGCAACCGTTGTTTCAGCGGTCCGTGCCGGCCTAGCGAGTCGCACTGGTTTGTATGAACTCCCTGCGGAGATCATCAAACGTATGGAGCAACACGCTGAGGAGCTTGACGAACCGGTTGGTCCGGACTTCTTCAAGATGCAGAAGCTGCTGACGACTCGTTCGTACGCAGAGATCTTCGCCGCGCTTGAAGTTGACGGCAAGTTCGTTTCTCAACGGAAGAAGACGGCCTTAATGGCGCGTCTCGATGAGATCCTCTGGCCTGAGATTCTGAGCTTCCAAGGCCAGTTGCAAAACTGGGCTGACTCCTGGCAGCAGGGGATGGCTAACCCAGCAGCAATGATGGGCGCCTTCTTCTCGATGACGCAAGGAGGGGGAGCTGCGATGCCTCCAGGTATGATGCAACCTCCGGCGACGGATGGTTTGCGTGATGCCGCTGAAGCCTTCAAGGAGCAGGTGAACCGCGTGTTCGCAGGGGTGGGAATCCCTGTTGCACGTGCGCTTGCCTATGATGCCTTGAAGATCAAGGAGGTGTTGGAGAATCCGACCCTGCCGACCCAGGTTGGTGCGGTGAATCGGGATCAGATGTTGAAGATGTTCGGGGCGAACGTGTCTGCGGACTACGTTCGTTTGGAACGCAACATCACTCGTTTCACATTGGCCGTGTTGGAATACACCGACACGACCGCTGGCCAGGAAGAGCTTGGCTACCTAAGCGCGCTGCTGATGTTGGGAATGCAAATTCCCTTCGAGAAGCTCGCCACTGGTTCGACTGGTGCCGCAATGCGCCCCGAGAAGACGACTAGTCGTCGTTAAGGGGTGAGGCGCTAGTGTTGTTGAAGCGCGGGGCCACTTCGGTGGTCTCGTGCTTTTCTTTCCTTCTACTTATTACAATTGATAAAGGAGCCCAGACAATGGACTCAGACCTTGAACTTATCTACCTGAGGATAACTCAGGCAGTGCATCCCGAGGACGTATTTGGG
>QIGM01000392.1 GCA_003230795.1 bacterium | reverse complement strand
GTATTGCAAGAAAGAGAAGCCTGCGTGGCGCCTGAACGCTCTCCCCGAAGGGGACAAAGACTAAGCGTTCAGAAAACACTACAAATGCGATCAGCATTTGACAATTTCGTAATGGACTAGAATTACAAGGTTAATGACCTGTCTTTATAGAATATTTATTACCCACCTGAACGCTTACCTCAATCCTTGCTGCCACTATTAAAGCCCTGCATCGTCTAGCCTTTAAGACTATAATCCCGAGTGGAGAGCGCACAAACTAGGCTCGCTGAGGTTCTTAACTCAATCGAAGGCCATCGTACGGAGGAGCATAGTAGAGACTTGCACATCGAGAACGACGAAAAACAGCTCCTGCTTGCTGCGCAAAGCGGAGACAAAGATGCTTTCTCGGAGCTCGTGCGAGTTTATCAGTCGCCGATAAGGAGCTATTGCCTTTCGATGCTTAGAAATAGAGCGATAGCGGAAGAGGTTGCGCAGGATGTGTTTTTAAAGGCTTACAAGAATTTATCTGGCTTTCGTCATGATTCGAAGTTCTCGACTTGGCTCTACCGTATCGCGAGCAATCGCTGCATCGACCTCGCGCGTCGAAATAAACTGGCCAGCTTTTTCAGTTATTTCGATAAGGAGCAACAGCCAATTCGCGCTTACGAAGAGCGCAGCTCGGTTTCAGCGGATGTGGCTATACCTACCGATGCAAAGCTCGCGCTTGAGAAGCTGCTCGCAGCGCTCCCCGCGAACTATCGGTCGATTTTACTTTTACGTGAAGCACAGGGCTTGTCGTATCAGGAGCTTGCCGACTCACTCGGATGCAGCATTGATTCGGTAAAGTCTCGATTAAAGCGAGCAAGAAAGAAAGCGCTTGAAGTAAAACTGTCATTAGACATTTAGACTCTCGTAGGAGCGAGAATGAAGAAAATTACACCTGATAACGTTTATCTCCACGGAGATGATGAGCTTGATGCCGAGGCACAAGCGCTCACCTCAAAGTCCATTGCGAATAATCCGCAAGCGCAAGCTACTGCCTCAGAATTAGAATCACTGCAAAGCCTCTTTAAAAACCTCGAGCAGGTCGAAGAGTCCGAGACATTTGTTCGCGCAACGCACACGCGCCTCGAAAGTGAATCTCTCTTTCAGCAAGTTATTGAATTCTTACAACCGGCACATACCTCCCTGGCACATACCTCCCTGGCACGCACCTCCCTAGAATGGTCCTTTGCTTCGGTGCTGCTGCTTTGCGGCCTTGTAATTACGCAAGACAACGCGAGTGATTTTCTTGAGCTGTTTGAAGAAGAACTATCTCCTCTTGAGGAGCTGCAAGACCAAGACTTTATCCAGGCTCTGGAGTCGGAGTACTCCACAGCAAATAGCGACCTACTGCTTTTTGATATGAACGAGACTTAGATATGAAGACCCTTGCTCGATTTATAATTCCTCTCGCTCTACTCTCATGCGCGTTTTTTGCGGGCTTTTCCTTCGCAAAACATCGGAGTGGACAGCAGCACTTCGGCCATCACGAGGGAAATAGAGAGGCTTATCGCAAAAAGCGCCTCGACCGCCTTTCACGCAAACTCGAGCTTGATGCCGCACAAAAAAGCGAGCTTCAGGCAATATTTGAAAAAAGAAGGGCTAAACTAGATACACTACGGTCGAAGATTCGGCCTCAATTCAAAGAAATTCGTACAACTTCTCACGAGAAAATATCGGCGATGCTTAACGCTGAACAGAAAGCTCTCTTCGAAGAACATCGGAAAAAGATGAAAGAGAGACGCAAAAAGCGTAAAGGGCATTGGCGAGGCCGAGGTCGCTGGCACGATGAGGAGAAGAAGAAATCAGACATTGCGGCAAAGGAGATTCCCGAATAAGCGCGAAGACTTGTAATACCTAGACAAGTCGGTATAAGCTTTTGTTTGTATATCTTAATTTTCCGCCAGACGACCACCACGAGGGCTATACGTGAGCACCCCGGAGAAGAACGCACGAAAGAAGAGAGCAAGCCCTCGCGGTAAAGCTGGGGGTGGAAAGCTTGACGAACTAGAGAAATCAATCATCAAACAACTCCAATCAGATGGTCGAAAACCCTTTCAGACAATCGCACGTGAAATCGGCGTGGACGAAAAGACCGTTCGTAATCGTGTTGCGAAGCTTCGAGAAAATGGTTTGCTTCAGATTATCCCAACGACCGAAGGAAACGCCCTAAGAGATTGCATCGTAGCGCTAGTAGCAATCACGATTAGCCATGAGGGGCGTTCTAATCCAGAAGAAGTTGCAGAACGCATTGCTTCCCTACCCTGTGTCGCCTGGGCCGGTACGTTGATGGGACGCTTCGATATCATTGCTGAGGTGGTAGTTGATTCTCGTGAGGCCTTAGGCCGTTTTCAGATGCACGATTTACCAAATATCTCCGGCGTGGGCCTTACTGAGGGTTTTCTCGTGATGTCGCACCATGGTCACCGAGGCGTTCCCTTCGTCGATGAGCTCCTTAATTCTTCTTAGCAAGCTAAGCAAAGAGCCGCCATCGCCTGAAGCGATGGTTATCTTTGGTGGTACCTTTGACCCGATTCATCTCGGACACGTCGAGGTCATTCGCTCCCTGCTAGAAATTTTCTCTTCCGTCGTTCTCGCACCGACGACGTCTAATCCTTGGAAACAAAATAAGCCTTCTTCGCTTCAACATCGAGCTGAGATGATTAGGCTTGTCTGCAG
>QIGM01000332.1 GCA_003230795.1 bacterium | reverse complement strand
GTGATATAATCGGCGTATTTGGCTTCGACAACAACATGGACCCAGATAGAGTAATCGGGCCAACCAACCAGTTCAAGGACCCTGATTTATGGCAAGAATTAAAGGATATTACAAACGTTCCTAGCCTCGATAGCAACCCTGGGAACCCCATTTCCTTCGACCCAAGCAATTCAAATTTGATAAAGCGACTTGTAATCAGAAAATTCTTCCCTCGAAGACCTGCACTTACTGATATCACCAGAGGAATCTACGAGGCTGGCATGATGATACCAAATGATCTGGACAATGCTGACTTGCAGGTCACAATGTTTAGCGACTTCATAAATAGCTGTATGAGCTTGGACTCCCCATTCATCCAAGACTCCGGAGGAGTACCCACACTCACCTCTCGGGTAGATTGTTTAGTTCCAGGCTCTTTGGATTTTTCCATCGGACCCTGGGACAACTCTTGGTCAAAATACCAACGTGGAACGTCGGAGGCCTTGATGCTTATTTCAAATAGTCCTCAAGTAACACTATCAAATTGGGAACAAAGAAAGAGAGAGGACGTACCTCTTTCCGGTTGGAACACATTTTCCGAACGTGACATACGGTTTAACGCATTTATTTTTGGCGACTTGGTCGAGCCACACACACTTCTGAAACAAAGCAAAACAACGCCAGACAAATGCATGGACGATAAAGACGCAAGACGGAATAATCGCAACTTTGTCGCCGGCAGGGCAGATCGTCGCTGGCAACCTTGGTTCAGCCAACGCTGTATTCTCTACAATAGAATAGATCCTTCGTGCCGTGCTTCAGCCGTTGCAGATCGCATACACCAAGCATCTGCATTAACTGGTGGCTACTTCTTACCAATTCGGCCTCCGTGCGACATCGACACCATGAACACGAACCCTCTATTGGCTACCTGGGGTGTAAGTAGTGCTAACTGCGCCACGGGCAAGCTAGAAGAAAAACTAGATAGCGAGGTATGCGCAAAGTGGTCAGGAGCTGGAACAAGTGGTGACGTTTCTGACCCGGCAATTGGCGTCTATGGCGGTAACGCCAGCGACTCAGCGGTGCAAGCATTAGCAGATACAGGAATCGCAAACATCAATTGGATCTCGCTTGCCTATTCGACTCCTCCATCCACATACACCCTGATGGATCAAGAGGACGGACCGCTAGGTGAAAAGTCTTCTAGAATTGTTTGCGATACGATGTGTCGGGGTGCAGAGGGGCAGATTAGAGACACAATTAAGAAAATGTATAATACCAACCCGTATTCCTTGGTCCGTGAAGACCTATAGTGCTAGTTAATGCGTTTCTTTTCAATCTCATTTTTCGTTGAAACTGGCGAGCGGGGCGTGGCCATGCTTGAATTCGCCATTGTTTCCTTAGGAATTATTTTTGGTCTCCTTCTCACTTTCGATGTAGGCCTAGCGATTTCTCAGTACATGCTGCTCTCACAAGCGGGATATGAAGGATTGCAGCTAGCAAGTGTATTACCAGACCTGGAGGATACAACCATTTCGGGACCAGAGGTTAATATCAGCGCTACTGCCGCAGAAATAGTCGCATGCGTTGACAAGCTTCCTTCGACAATTGCATGCCAACATTTTTTAGTGCAGCAGCGCATTCGCAGTGCACTGCAACAGATAAATGCGTTCGACAGCATCGGTATCAAAGTGGGAATTCCTGATATCACCACGGAATATACTCCGAGCACTGCTGGAACTGGAGTGGAAGATGATACGGTTAGTGTACAATTAGAAGTAGACTACAATGGGTTTTTCTTACCAGCCCTTCCACTCGTGATCGACATTCAAGCTGCTTACCTATACGAAGATATCTAACTCTGCCTCGCTGAGGCTCCTCTTGCCAACTAGCTACTAATACAGCGGATTTCCTCCAGGGCGCCGAACGCTCTTCTAGAGTGCCCCTCGCGACTTGCTTTTTCCCCTTACCCGACGGTAAGGGGAAGAAATTGATAGTGTATCCGTAACGGAGAGACAGTTATACTGTTTTGGGTACTTAGAATGAACACCCGTTTCACCGGAGGTGAACGGATTACTAAGGAAGATAGACCATGAGTTTTGCAAAAGAATTTAAAGAATTCGCAATGAAGGGAAATGTCGTCGATATGGCCGTCGGTATCATTATCGGTGGTGCCTTCGGGAAAATCGTCTCTTCATTTGTGAAAGACGTTATTATGCCTCCTATTGGCGTTCTTGTCGGCGGAGTTAATTTCTCAGAGCTTTCAGTAGTGCTGCAAGAAAAGACTGCGGAGGCAGCTGCAGTGACTATTAAGTATGGTGCTTTTGTTCAGACTATCGTCGATTTTCTCATCGTAGCGATGGCGATTTTCGTTGCAATCAAAGTAATGAACTCTCTCAAGCGGGAAGAGGAAGCTCCTGAAGAAGAAGCTGCACCTGAGCCATCAGCTGAGGAAGAGCTTCTTGGAGAGATCCGAGACCTACTGGCAGCGCAGTCTGAGAAGAAAGTAGCGAATCTCTAGTATTCCGAGATTTGAGTGCGACTCTCGAGCTGTTGTCTGCTCTTGAGGGTCGCACATTCCTAATATCTAAATTCCCTGCAGATTTCCATAAGACCCTCTCTTGTTACGGTACTTTCTACTTCGCTAAGGACACTCGGATTCATCAAGATCAGTCGCGAAATTGGAATCGTGTTACCAGTGGATGACAACTCTTGGAAATCGAATGATCATT
>QIGM01000565.1 GCA_003230795.1 bacterium | reverse complement strand
ATCACGGGCCAGATCACATTCGAGACGTACTTGACAATGCTTTCGCTCTTATGTCCGGTGACAATAAAGTCCACGAATTAACGTCCCTTGACCTCTACGTCTTGGCATTAGTAATCGCCTTTCACGATGTTGGTAATCTCTTTGGCCGAAAAAACCACAGAGAAAAACTGAGTGAAGTTTTCGACTGGGCAAGAGGAACAGACGCTGAAGCACGACGAGAAAAACGATTGGTCATTAGGGCTGCTGAGGCACATACGGGAATTGCACCCACTGGAAGCAAAGACACATTGAATGAAGTGGCCTCTACTGAGCACATGAATAGTGTGACTATTAAGCTGAGAACTATTGCTGCAATATTGCGTTTTGCTGACGAACTAGCTGAAGGCCCCCAAAGAACTACCGATTTCTTTCGTACCCAAGTAGGTTATGACGGACATTCGCAAATATACCACCGGTATGCTTCCTGCACACATATCGCGATTGACCGCCTAACAGAAAGGATTCGCGTGGCTTATGAAATCAAGCTTGACGAATTTAATTCTGAGGATGGGTCATTAGATACCGATGCTCTGGATACTTTCCTAACTTTCTTATTTGGGAGAGTGGCAAAATTAGACGATGAGCGTCGCTACGCACGATTTTATTGCACTATCCTGTCCGTTTTCAAGCAAACCAACGTTGCTATCTATTTCTCATATGGGCATGAGATTTTAAGCTACGCCGTAGAGTTTCAACTTGATGACTTGGTGGTCCCCGGGGATTCGGAAGGCACATTTAGTGAACGCTATCCGGACAAGTGCGAGGAGGTTGGTGGAATTGTACGTTCTATCGTGGATAACTTGAGGCGTGGGGGTGAGACGCATGAACTCTAACAATCCGTTTGACTATATTGGCGCCAACGATCTTTCTGAGAAGGCGGTTCTCGACTACTACATAGAAGACTTCAATTATTCGCGTTTCCTTCAGACGTCTCGAAATATACTATTGGTAGGTGATCGCGGTTGCGGTAAGTCGATGGCCCTTCGGTACAGCAGCTATCCGATACAAAAGCTCCGGTCAGAGCGACTCGGCGAAGACACGCATCTCGACCTTGTCGGCATCTACGTGCCCTGCAACACTCCCTTAGGCTATAAGCGGGAGTCTGAGTTATTGGATGAATTCAGAAATGCTGTAATATCTGAGCACCTCTTTGTTCTTGCAATCGCCTTCGGTATAGCCAAAACACTCGGCGGTGTCTCAAATATTTTCACAGATGAAGAAGTTAATCGTATTCGTGGAGAGATCGAATACTTATTCGATGCGACTCTTCCACCAGGTGACTCGGTGTTCAGTTCGTTAATGCAACTTATTGAACGAGAAAGTGGCAATGCACAACGAGTGATCAATTCACGGTCAACTACAGATGTATTCTACGAAAAAACCTTCTCTCTTTCGTCACTTATTGTGCCACTTCTTCGACTACTTCAGTCTACTAAAAAACTGACAAAAACGCATTTTTCTTTCAATATTGACGATGCACATGACCTTAATACTCATCAACGAAAGAGCCTATTTTCCTGGGTTGCATATCGGGACCATTCTTTATTCAGTTTCAAGGTGGCGATTGCAAATGTATCGCACAGTTCACTTGAGACTGCTTCGGGAGGGGCGATCCTAGAGGGACATGACTACACGCGGTTGGATATGGTTCAACCCTATCAAAATGAGGAGGCAGATTTTGGAAAACTTGCTCGGCTCATCATAAAGCGCCGACTGGACGCATTCGATATTAGTACAGAGCCCGAAGATTTCTTTCCTGTAAGCCAACAAATGCAAGGTCAATTGCAGGCTTCCGAAGAGGCTGTTCGGAAGGAGGCAGTTGAAAAGTATGGCGATGATTCGAAGCGAGTTTCAGACTATGTCTACAAGTACAAGAGAGCACATTATTTCAGAAGCCGTTCACCAAAAGCTAACCGGCCTGAGTATTCAGGATTCGATACTTTGACCTTCATTTCCACCGGCGTAATTCGCAATCTCTTACTGCCGTGTTACTGGATGTATGATAAAGCGTTATCTTTAAGTGAAATTGATTCGAAGTCAGTAGCAGGTAGAGGTGCTTTGGGGGATTCTAGCCCACCAGCTGAAATTCCTCCGCGCATACAATCTGAGATTATTCTAGCTCGCAGTAGCAGATTGTGGCAGTGGCTTCAAAATGATATGGCTCAAGTTATCGTGGGTTGTTCTGGGGAAGAAGCCAAGAGAGCATATCAGCTCTTAGACAACCTTGCGGTACTTTTTCGTGAGCGTTTGCTTAGGCATAAATCTGAACCACGAGCTAATTCGTTCACGATTTCTGATAGAAAAAGCCCAGGCATGAACTCGTTGGAAAAATTGCTTGTCATCCTAGTCGATGCACAGCTTTTGTATGTTCGTAGCGGCGCTGCAAAAGATAAAGGCAAGAGGGAAAACTACTACGTCCCCAATCGAATGTTGTGGCCTGATCGAGGTTTAGATCCACATGGACAGCATGCCAGAGTTTCCCTACCCGCTACTGCTCTGTTGGCAGCAGCAAAGGACAATCGTCCATTTCCATTTGTAGAGGAAGATCTCATGAATGAAGCACAAACAAGGCTGTTCGATGATGTCTGAAACTCAAATAGTCATATCAGTTGCAAGCTGGGAGGAACGGTTCTTCAAAGGAATGGTACGCCTGTTGGACGCTGAGCCTTGCAGTAG
>QIGM01000310.1 GCA_003230795.1 bacterium | reverse complement strand
CGCTTACTAGAGCTTATGCATAAACAAAGCGTCGATTACACACTCTGCTTTCGCCTGCTCGGCAAACTCACTGAAGAAGACGCGGACCTAAATGAACTTCGCAACTTGTTCTCAATGGATCCACTTGTAGAAACTTGGCATACGCAATGGAGAGAACGAATTTCCTCCGACGCTGAGTCCTTGCAAGAAGTGCGTGACTTAATGTCTAGAAACAATCCGGCTGTTGTTCCAAGGAATCACCGAGTAGAAGAAGCCATCGTGGCCGCGGTTGAGTCGAGTGACTATAGTGTAATGGATCGGCTTATTGGAATTCTCTCTTCGCCATATGCCTTGAAGTCATCGGACTCTGAATACGCGAATGGCCCTAAACCTGAAGAAGTCGTTCCCCATACCTTTTGCGGTACATAAGGAATGTGAAGAAGTAAAAACGTTATCAGCTATTTGCTAAACGACGCTCATCTTCAGCCCCTCGCCGAAGAACACTAGCTTTCTTAACTGTCATCTTCAGGCCGTATCGAGGACGAGCTGTAGTGCTCGGCTTAAGGTCCACTGGATGCCCAGGGAGTAAATTTAAATCATAGCGCTGTGCAATTTGAGAAACTACCATTTTGCTCTGGAGACTTGCGAGCATTCCACCAATGCAGCTTCGATGTCCGGTCGCAAAAGGAATAAATGCCGAGTTCGGACGCTTTGCGACATTTTCTTCAGAAAACCTTTCTGGATCGAAGACGTCTGGATTCTCCCAATATTGCGGCAATCGATGAGTCGCGTAGAGCGATACGATAACAGTGGCCCCTTTCGGTATGGTGTATCCACCAATAGTGTTTTCCTCAGCGGCAACACGAGAAAGCGAGTGGATAGGCGAATACAAGCGCAATGACTCGTTAATTACCTGCTCAAGGTACGGCAGCGTCATCAACTCAGCAGAAGTAGGCAATTCACCTCCGAGGACATCGGCAACCTCAGACTGCATTGCATCCCTAACCTTAGGATGTAGCGACAAGAGATAATGAGTCCAGCAAAGCGAACTACCGGAGGTCTCATGAGCAGCCAAAAAGAGCGTTACCAACTGGTCTCTTAATTCATCATCGCTTAACTGCTTTGAGGTCTGCTCGTAATGTCCTTCAGTCAAAAGAGACATAAGACCACATTCCTCCTTGGGGCCGCGGCGAAAGTCTTCAATAATCTCGTATATCTGTGCATTGAAATCTTTAAAGCAGCGCCTAAGAGCCAAAGCTTTAGGCAGAGACGGCGGAAGATAGGCAGCAAGAGCAGAACGAGGAGCTTCGGGCCATGCCTCTGTCGCGTCCTGATAAATCCCTGCTATGCGATCTGCTCGTCGACGAAATGGCTCGCCCATGATCCAGGAACCCGCGAGCAGCTGCGCAAGCTGGGAGAGAATCGGTTCGACATCAACTACTTCATTGGACTCAACGAGTGCATCGAATCTATCGAGAAACCTCGCGACAACTTCTGCTGACTCAGTGACCTGCGAGAAGACTTCTTTTGGGTGAAACGCTGGGCGCACAATCTTGCGTTGACGTTTCCAAACATCTCCTTCGCTTAGGAGAAG
This sequence comes from bacterium, assembly GCA_003230795.1. GTDB lineage: Bacteria > Bdellovibrionota_C > UBA2361 > SZUA-149 > SZUA-149 > SZUA-149. The sequence continues at coordinate 1,151 of QIGM01000310.1, read as the reverse complement.
GCCCTCACCGAGAACTTTTCGCAACAAGTCATATCGCACATTCTTCGTGTACTTACTTGCGTTGTCTATGAGCAGTTCTCTAATTAGCTCTGGATCAGATACGAGGTATGAATAGTTGCCGCGACCAAATCGTATTCTTGCAATTCCTCCGTAATCCAAAGCGACCGCAGTGAAAAATCCCATAGGATCTTTTCGCATTTCACTTAGGCAACCGAAGTAGAAGTGACCGTCGGGTCCAGCTGGCGTGAGCTTCTCGGAATGTTTATGAGGATCTGCGCTCATTGCTTTGTAATCTGCTCAGAACCGCAGAAGAAAGACGGTCTAAGTGAAATAGTCGGTTGGTACATAACGGAACTGCCAATTGCTCGGCTTGAGCCTTGTATCCTTAGATAAGGTGGGACGCAAACACGAAATAAATGTCTGGGGTTTTTAGGGCCTTGAGCACATCAAAAGAGGAACTAACAGGCGGAAGGGCCCTACGTGCTCGCGATACGCAAAACGCGATCAACACAATCGTTGACTCTAAATAGAAATTTGCTGAAACGACGTTCTTACGTGGCGTCTGCTTGCTTGTAGTTACGTAGGAACTCTTTTACCGACTGACGGTTTCCCGAAAAAACTGTCCGCTTCAGTTTTTCAGTTCGCTGATAGGCGTAACACTTATCATAATACTCAGTCAGCAAAGGTTCAATCCAAGCCCCGTGGCCACTCGTGTCGCCACTCGCCCGGTGCTTATCAATGGCCTCCTGGAGATTCAAACAAAGACTTTTGGTCCACTCACCACCAAGGCGTTTCGATAGCTTTTCTAGGTTCAATAAAAGCTCAGAATAGACAGAAGAAAAGGGATCCTCCACCGAACGTTGTCGAAACACTTCTAATCGAGCACTGACATACTCTTCAATTATCGACTGCACACGCTCATCGAGTGGTACTTCGAGAGTCACCAGTGGCCCTAGAGCGCAGGCATCAAATAGCTCTTTTGGTATTCGTAGCGCACCAATCGCTCGACTCTCGTGCTCTACGAAAACGGGCGCAGACCGGAACTGAAGGCTCAGTAAGTCAGTGGCCAAGTAATTCTCAAAACTAGCTTGACTAGGCTGCTCGGAATCATAGGCTCCAAACGCCGAACCTCGATGCTTCGCTCGGCCTTC
>QIGM01000135.1 GCA_003230795.1 bacterium | reverse complement strand
AGCTAAACGCTTTTTCACGTGTTTTGATGACTATCCCCTATGTCTCCTACCGGAGGGTCCGTTCAGTCGCCACGGAGGCTCTTCTTTCTAGGATGAGTAGTCATCTAAGTACGTAATGCTGCTTTGCAATGGACAGAGAAGCCTACGTGGCGCCTGAACGTTTCCCCCTAAAAGGGGACATAGTGGATAGTCATCAAGACACAGCAAAAACCCGATCAGGGTTTTTTCCACTGAAGGCTGCGGCCAGCGCAAGGAACTTTCTCAAATCAAAGAATTTCCGCTATAATCCAAGCAACCGAGAATTCTTTCATCCGATGACTATCCATGAAAAACTCTGTCCGCGCATTTTTCGCTATTTATAAAGGCTTACAAATTTGTTTTAGCAAGCCGAAGGTTCGTCGCTTGGCGATGATTCCGTGGCTACTTGGAGCGGTTTGCTATTTCGCCTCTATCTACGGAGCGTACTACGCCCATCCGATTCTGCTCGACTGGGCTGTCGGTAGTCCCGACGGAATCTGGAAAACTATTTTGTTTTGGTTGGCCTTTGTTTTCTTCGGCCTCGTTCTTCTTGTCGCGACACTGCTTGTCACAATGACTTTAGTAATAGTTTTCACGAGCGTGTTTCAAACGGGAATCGTCCAACAAGTGCTTCTTGATTTAGGTCGCCCGCTGCCAGAGGAAGAGGCTGGAGTAAAAGGCATTGTAAAGGAAACAGGCAGAACTGTTGTGGTAGAAATGGCTAAATTAATTTGGCTACTTCCACTAATGATTATTGTGCTGATTGTGGGCTTTATACCCCTTCTCACTCCATTTGCCTTAATACTCGGCGCATGGCTGCTTGCTTATCAATTTGTCGATATCGTACTTGATGTCTACCGAGTGACTTCGCGTGAGAGATTTCGCTTCGCCAAGAAACACGCCGTATCGCTGATCGCCTTTGGCCTTTCACTTTCAGCCTGCTGGGCCATACCCTTCTTCGGCATCCTGCTACCACCAGCAGCCGTTGCTGGGGCCGCCTGGCTACTCTCCGAGTCTGGACTACTCGCTGAATTCGAAGAAAATGCTCTGCCAGAGAGCAAAACCGAGTAAGTCCCACCGCTTACCTCATTTCGCTCCCGTGCCCGTCCCTTTAGCAGATTGCCTAAACTGTCGATACACACTTGGGCACTATGAATACTGTTCCTCTAACACCCGAGAGCGAGAATTCCAGGAATCACGAGACAGGCTTGATGAACGAATCTGAAAAAACTCTTGAACCAGAAACCTCTCTGGACGAGCCATCAAGTCAACAACTCCCTAGCGATGACTCATTTGAGGATGAGTTAGATGCCTTTGACCTACTCGGTGGAGAAGGTAATGGCTCAAACACTGAAGTCCCAAAGACTGATCTCGCCTCTACCGCACGCGCTTTCAACACTCGCATTCGTGAAAGAAAGAAAGCTCAAGAACTAGCGCAAGGAGAGGCAGAAAAAGCAGCATACCAGCGACATGCTACGATGATTCAGGCTCTCGTCCGAATTCGAAAGTCACTGCGAGATGTCATCAGAATTGATCTCGGCGAGCGATTCTCCTTTCAGCTTCACGCTGATGATTGGCAGGGTTGGCCTCGGCTCTCCATTCGTCTCCACGACGCAGACCTACCAGAAGAAGAATATCCAAGCCTTACCGTAACGGCGCACGATAGACAGGCGAAAGGAGTAATCGAAATACTCTACGACTTGAATCTAGGCGCAAACCAAATTTCACTTCTTCGCGAACAAGATTCAAAGCGTCTTCCAAAACTATTAAGAAAGTGCGTGCGCACCTATCTCGATACAATTGCTGATATCGTTCTAGAAGTAGAAAGTCAAGGTGAAGACACAAGCACCGATACTTTCCTAGCAAACAAAGATAGTGCGGAATTTGAAGAGAAAAAACGTCCGGCTGAAGAAGATGAGTCTCTAAAAGTTGACCTATTCGACGAAGACTATGGCGAGGATGACATACTCGAAGCCTTACCGACTGTTGATGATGTCGATACACTTTCGTCTTCGTTTAACTTCGACTTCGAGGAGTAGTCAGGCTCTACGGTAGCGGCTTCACCTGACGGCTCTTGCAGCTCCATATCTTCCATAATATCGCTGATCACTTCTTCGGGCTCGACTAGGTCTTGTGGCGTCCAATCATTCGTCCAAGAGGAAGAGAAGCGATCGTACTCTGAGCTACGAGGATTCTTAACTCTCGCTAAGTTTCGCCGAGGCCTTAGCTCCCCCGCATTGCTCCAGCCAGAGACCACGCCATCGGTAAACAAAATCAAAGAGCGTCCATAGGTCCAGGCTTCTTTCTCGGGGGGCTGCTCCTTTAAAGAATCGGGTTTTCCGAGAAGCTTAACTATTTGCGTTCGAGATAAGCCCTTTAGTGACGTAAGATCATTTGAGCGCTGAATACTTTCTTGAGCTAACACGAAGGAAACGCTTGCGAGAAAGACTCCCAGAAAAAGTGCGAAACACACTGAAAGTCTCACGGTCTCACGAACTGCTCGAGAAATTTCGTTAACCCCTATTTCCATCTCTTGAACTAGTCTCATGATCGCAAAACAAAACTCATTTGCAGAATTTACACCAAAAGATGACCTCTCCGGTATCTTTAGCTAAGTGTTCGAACTATCGAAGATAGCCATTTTCTCTCAGATCAAATATCCTCCCATCATAAACACACCAGTATAGACATAAGTTACTAGGATTTA
>QIGM01000125.1 GCA_003230795.1 bacterium | reverse complement strand
AATTAAAGACAAATAAAAGCGACCGCCGATTTACTTCACACCATGTCTTTCAGTCGCTTGAGTGGAAGAATTTTCACTCGGGTGCTCGCAGGCTTGGCTTTAATGTCCATTAACTCACCAGGACGGAATGGGTTCGGAACATTCTTTTTCGCCTTGCGGGCCGGTTTCTTCACTGTTTTTACCTTCATCAGTCCCGGTACAGTGCAGTAACCAACCGACCCCTTTTTTATATGCCGCTCAAGAATCGTCTCCAAAGAATCAAATACAGATGTAACTTCTTTCTTCGTCAATTCGGTATCGTCAGCAATCTCTGAAAACATTTGAGATTTCGTCATTGCTTTCTTAACTCCCTTTACCGCTTTCTTTCTTGCCATGTGCGTTATCCCCTTTGTTTGATTACTATAAAAATCAGTTGTGTAAACTCAAGTGTTATATCCGCTAACATTGTGGATCGACACTCCCTTACCTACCTATGGTATAAGATAATTGATGATATGCCTGATGGCTAGGAAAACCTCTAGATCGGCTATTTCCTTCTTTTCAATTCTCAGGTTACAAGCCGCAGCTTGGCAACCAAACACATATTGAGAGTCATTAGCCAATGCGAACGAAGTGTATACGTTCTCAACATTGACGACAGTAGTGAGGCAGTTACGTGGCTGGGTCGGGTAAGGAGCAAAACACGCTTAAAAAACTCTCATCAGAACCAGAAAAGCCTCTCCTCTATTTTTTCATGAATGCTTTTGGCACCGCTTTGCGTTGCGGAACTGTTTTTCAACAGTCCCTACAACTGAAAATTTGCCCCTATTCCCGCCTGTTTAAGCCATGAGAGCTGGTTGTATCCCGTAGAGATTTGGTGTAGTATTACCAGCTTACGTTTTATAAGTAGAGTCGTCGTTAATCACTCCTTAAGGCTGGAAGCCCTACCTTACTTAGTAGAATGACTACTGAGCCACATATACGGCAAGTCGATGAAAATCTCTGGTTCACAAGCACTTTGGCGTTCGCTCTTACATGAAGGCGTGGATACCGTTTTCGGTTATCCGGGCGGAGCTATCATGCCTGTCTATGACGCCCTTTATGATTTCCGTGATTCCATGCGGCATATCCTTGTTCGTCACGAACAGGGAGCATCCCATGCAGCCCAAGGATATGCGCGGGTCACCGGACGAGCTGGAGTTGCATTAGCAACCTCTGGACCTGGAGCAACAAATCTCGTCACGGGCATTGCGGATGCGCTGATGGATTCCGTTCCGATCGTTTGTATCACCGGGCAAGTGTTTAAAAATCTCCTAGGAACAGATGCTTTCCAGGAGACTGACGTTATCGGCATAACCATTCCGATTACTAAATGGAATTACCAAATAACCTCTGCGGAAGAGATTCCTGAGATAATCGCCAAGGCCTTCTACATCGCTGAAAATGGCAGACCCGGGCCAGTCGTCATCGACATCACCAAGAACGCGCAGATGGAAGAACTCGACTATGCGCCGGCCAAAGTAAAAAAAATCCGCAACTTCAATCCAAAGCCCGAAGTTAAGAAAGAAGCTATAGACCGGGCGGCTGACCTGATTAATGAATCCGAACGACCTCTCATTCTTTGTGGTCACGGGGTACTCATTTCCGGCTGCGAGAAAGAACTCGAAGAACTTTCCTTGACCGCTGGTATCCCTATCGCAAGCACACTCCATGGACTTTCTGCGATACCGACAAGCTTTGAGAATTATGTCGGCATGCTAGGAATGCATGGGCATTACGGACCAAACGTTCTGACCAACGAAGCCGACGTTATCATTGCCATTGGTATGCGCTTTGATGATCGGGTTACCGGTAAACTTTCGAGTTACGCCAATGACGCCACGGTGATCCATATCGAAATTGACGCAGCCGAAATTCACAAAAATATCCACGCAAACTGCGCAATAAACGCAGATGCAAAGGAGGCGCTTGAGCACCTCCTCCCTCAAATCACCAAAAACGAGCACGATGAGTGGTTTGATCGCTTCAAGGCCTGCGACGAAGAGGAATTCGAGAAAGTCATTCGTAATGAGATCTATCCAGAGTCTGGCGAGATTAAGATGGCCGAGGTTGTTCATCAACTCTCAGAAAAAACTGACGGCAAAGCTGTGATCGTTGGAGACGTCGGACAACATCAAATGATCGCTGCGCGATACTATCACTATGAGCAGCCACATAGCTGGATCACCTCGGGTGGTTTGGGCACGATGGGGTTTGCGCTTCCTGCGGCCATGGGTGCCAAAGTTGGTGTCCCAGATCGCACCGTTGTTGCAATCATCGGTGACGGCTGTTTCCAAATGACGCTGCAAGAACTCGGAACTATCGCTCAAGAAAAGCTTCCAGTGAAAGCTATCATTATGAACAATAGCTTTCTCGGCATGGTAAGGCAGTGGCAAGAGCTGTTCTTTGAGAAGCGTTACTCGTTTGTGGAAATGGACAACCCGGATTTTGTAGCAATCACGAAAGGCTTTGGTATCCCTGCAGAGCGCGTCGATGAGCGTTCGAAACTAAGCGCGGCACTAAATCGAATGCTTGAAACTGAGGGCCCGTATCTTCTCGAAATTATGGTTGAGAAGGAAGGTAATGTGTTCCCGATGGTTGAATCTGGGGCTTCCGTTTCAGATATTCGTTTGGAGTAATAGAATGGAACGGCTCTATACCATATCAGCGTTTACTGAGAATCATCCTGGAGTTTTGCACCGGCTCACGTCCGTGCTTACCAGAAGAAAGGTAAACATCGAGAGCTTGACGGTGTCTGAAACAGAAACCAAAGGCATCTCTCGTTTCACTATCGTGATTCGGGTCGAACCAGACCTTATGAGAAAAATCGCGAAGGCGATCGACAGAATTATTGAAGTTGTAGACATTGCAGTAAGCGAGAACTCCGAACTCCTATACAAAGAGATTGCCCTCTATCGCACAGAAGCGGCCAGCTCCGACGTTCGTCAAAAAATAGAAGAGCACGCTGAGCGTTATGGCGCAGTAATCACCTTTGCCGACGATGACACTGTGGTAGTCGAGAAAACAGGAACAGAGGATGAGGTAAAATCGCTCTTCCGCTTACTCGAACCATTCGGTATACGTGAATTTGTTCGCTCCGGACGTATTGCAATCCGCAAAGACCCCAAAACGAGTCGTCGTTTGTTCGAGTAGCACGTCCCTAGCCTCATGTACCATCTCGTAGATTTCAAAACGAAGAAAAAGGTAACTCCAACTAATCTTGTCTTCACAGGGAAAACTAC
>QIGM01000177.1 GCA_003230795.1 bacterium | reverse complement strand
TTCGAGTACCTCAATATCAGATGCGCTATACTTCTTCACCGCCTTACTCACCTATCTCCTCTCCGTACCAACGTGCCCCAACAAACCTAGAACAACGAAAGATTTTTCGCCTTTCCGCCTTTCTTCTCTCGAGTCGCAACACGCCAACAACCGGCGTGCCACGTTTAATGAGCTTTAAGCGTCGCTTTGCTCTAGTCGCAATCGTAAGAGAAGAAACATCAATCTCTTTCGGTTTACCTTTATCAACTGACACGAGAACCTTACCGCCCTTAGCGACCGCAACTGCTGCCGCCTGGGTATCACCGCCGGTCATCTTCTGCAGGATTACTCCCTTGCCGCCATTTGATAGCATCGGAGCTTCCGAATGCACGAAACAAGTGCAATAGCCCTGCTCACTAATAAGCAAAAATAGCTTTCCTTCTACCGGACAAAGTCCGGCCATTTGGTCTTTGCCTGCGACTCGCATGACACGCTTACCGTTTTTCTTAGTCGGTCCCAGCGCGCTAACTTCGTAGCGAAAGCCGTAACCATTCTTGGAGTAGAGCAGGATTTCACCTTTTGCTCCCTCTTTGGGCACAACCATGCAGGCAATAACAACCTCTCCATCACCAAAGCGGAAAGTCTTTTGCACAGGCTCTCCGTATCCAGTTGTAGAAACAAGATCGATAATCTGAGTGCCAAAGGTATTCCCGCGATTGGTAAAGAGAATAAGATTGTCCTTAGTTGATGCTTGCTCAGTAAAGAACAACCTATCGCCTTCACGCATTCGAGTCGTTTCAGGATCGTTACTCACACGGAGGCGCTTGAGCCAACCATCAGCCGTAACAATCACATGAACATTCTCATGTTCGATAAAAGCTTCTTTATCAAACTCGGGCTCGTCGTAGTCACCGACAACGACAGAACGCCTATCATCGCCGAACTCATCAGAAATACGATTTAGATCGGCAGCGACTTCCCCCTTGAGCGCTTTCTTGCTCTTGAGGATTTTGTCGATGGCTTTTACGCGAGTGCGCTTCTCCTTTAACTCCGCCGCAACCTCTTCAACGTTTGTGCGTGAGAGCTGGTAGATTCTGAGATCAACAATGAAGAATGCTTGTAGCTCGCTCAGCTTAAACTTTTTCTGCAATTGCAGCGCAGCATCTGAACGGCCCTTACTTTCGCGAACGACTTTAATCACCTTATCGAGTACATCGATAATTGATTCTAGTCCCTCGAGAAGATGGATTCGTTCTTCAAGCTTGCCCTTTTCAAACATCAACTTGCGTCGAGTTACGTCAACGCGAAAATCGATAAAGTGTAGCAAGGCTTCTCTAAGCGAAAGACGTGTCGGACGTCCTGCAAGCGGGTTACTCGTCGGCACAAGTGCGGTGAGGTTTACGTTGAAGTTCTGTTGCAGGGGAGTGTGCTTGAAGAGATAGGCCATCGCCTTCTCTTCGTCCCCACCAGGACTGGTCTCTAGCACAATTCGAACTTCATCCGTTGACTCGTCTCGAACATCATCGAGTTGCGGAACTTTTCGCGCAATAATTAAGTCCGCGATCTTTTCAATCAGAACGGATTTATCGACCGTATAAGGAATAGAGGTGATAACAATTCGTTTGCGAGTGTTGCGCCCACCGAGATCCTCTACTTGGTAGCTACCACGCATGCGGATTGGGCCACGACCTGTTGAGTAAATCTCTTTTAGCTCTTCGCGGCTGTTTAAAATCTCGCAGGATGTAGGGAAATCTGGCCCCTTAATAACGCCAAGCAATTTCGCATCGCTTGTCGTCTCATCGTCGATTAGCTTAAGTAGTCCCTTAATAATCTCGCGAAGATTATGCGGTGGAATCGCTGTCGCCATTCCTACCGCGATTCCGGACGCGCCGTTTACAAGAAGGTTCGGAACTCGAGAAGGCAAGACGACCGGTTCTTTAACCGTCTGATCGAAGTTATCTCGCTCTGAAACCGTCTCTTGCCCAATGTCACCGATGACCTCGATAGCAAAACGCATCAAACGTGCTTCGGTATATCGGTACGCAGCCGCGGAGTCACCATCAAGTGAACCAAAATTCCCCTGACCATCTACAAGCGGATAGCGAAGACTAAAATCTTGAGCCATGCGGACCATGGCATCGTAGCAAGCTGAGTCACCATGAGGGTGATAGCGCGCCAACACTTCACCAACAACAGCGGCAGACTTACGGTAATGCTTATCGGGGCCGAGATGAAGATTATTACTCATGGCGTAGAGTATTCTTCTCTGCACGGGCTTCAGCCCATCGCGAACATCCGGCAACGCACGGCTACTAACAACACTGAGTGCGTAGGTTAGATACCTAGTTTGAGATTCCTCTGCTAAATCGACGTCAATTATTGCCACAAGGCGTCTGAATCCTCCTATCTTATCCAGGTAATAAAGTCAGTAATTATCTAAGTGCCGCATATTAATCGATCAGAAGCGCAGGCAAGGCTGATCAAAATGCGTGTATTTCCACAGGGATATCGAAGAATCTCAGTAAGAGAAGACCCGAGCGCCCTGCCCCCATCGCCCTATTCACATACGATAGGCTACCTCCCTAGGTAAAGGGGATTATGGAGATAGAAGAAAAGAGAACGTAAATAAAGGAAAGCAATTGCCACACAATCTGAAAAGCCAGTACCGCCCAACAACCCAAAACCATCTCCCCTGCCACACATCCACTGTTGGAGAAACTGCTCGGGCGAATGGTGTTTGGGTATGTCT
>QIGM01000194.1 GCA_003230795.1 bacterium | reverse complement strand
AGCCCAGGCTCAAGGCCATAGAGTAGGGTAGTCTTCTTTGGATGCCGACGTGCAATCTCACGCGCACCTTCGTTATCGCCGTTACAAACGAGTATGCCATCATCGGGCACATGTTGCGGAAGCTCCGACTTGGCCAGCAGTACCTGCTCAGCCCCACCCATTCGGTCTAGATGCATCAGCCCAACAGCGGTAACTATCGCAGCCTTTGGCGGCGTTAAACGACAAAGCTTCGCAATAGAACCCTGACGATATGCACCCATCTCAACAACCGCGTAGCGATGTTGAACGTCGAGTTCCTCGCGAATTGAACGCGTAATGCCCATCTCAGTGTTAATTCCCTTCGATGGCCAAAACGTCGGCGCAAGCGCCAGATCGAGCATCTTCCCAAGAATAGCCTTCGTGCTCGTCTTGCCGTAGCTACCGGTGATACCAATAACAAAAGGATCAACCTGCTCAAGTTTCGCCTTCGCTTCGTCCACAAAGCGACGCTGTACTTTCTTCTCTCCTCCTGCCAGCATCTTCACCGCAAACACTAAGGTGAGCGGCATAAGCTGAATAACCAGCATTTGGCCCAGAAGCATTTGTTCAATCGCAGTGCCAAAACGAACCCGAAGTGCGAGCGGAACAATCGCAAAAGCAAGTAAGGCATAGGAACTAAGCGCCACTCGGTAAATCCGACGCGCACGCTCCGTCATTCGAAGTTGAATCTTTCCTTGAGAGCGAGGATCTTTCTCTAAAAAAGCAATCGCAGGGAGCAGCCCTGCCACTGCAACTAAGATTAGAGCACTCGCGCGAGAATCAATGGGGGAAAAATAAGACGCAAGAATCGCGATAAAGAGTAAGGTGCTGCCCTTGGAGTCAAAGAATCTGTTCTCGAAAATCCAACGAATAAAGCGAGAAGAGTCGTATTCTTCTTGCTGGAGAAAGCGGTGGTATTGCAGCAAACGTCTACTGGCAAACAGCACATTAACGAGCACCAGCACCGGGATACTAAGAATTTCAAGCATTAGGCTCACCTACGCTTAACCCAGCCGAAGTGCCATCGGGCACCCGCCCTTCACTAAGAAAGGGATTAATATGATAGCCACAAAGATGCGCGCCCGGACCATGAAAGGGCTCATGGCCTTTCCCATCCAACACTATCATCTTCGAATTCGGCACCAAGGCCGCCATGCGTTTACCAAGTTCAAGCGGTGTTTCAGTATCAAGCTCTCCCCAGAGAAGAAGCGTCGGCACCGCAATGCTTCGTAGCTCCTGATGCATCTCCTCATGCAGAGTGCGCACAAAGGTTTTTCGAATAGTACCGGCGTTTAAGTAGTCAGGGGAGGCAAACTTCGGAATAAACCACTGTTCGAAAAGCTTCAGATTTACGAAGCGATCGATTTTCTTCACGCACCATCGTAGCGTTGCCAAAGCCTTGAAATACACTTGCTTCTTAAAACTCCTTCGCGGTTTAATCCCCGAACTATTGATCAACACTAGTCGACGCATGAGTTGGGGATAGAGGCTGCTAAGCTGTATTGAGGTCTTTCCACCAAAGGAATGCCCAACAAAATCAGCTTGGGAGATATCATGCTCGCGAAGGTAGTCTGCGATTCTTTCGGCAAAATCCTTCATACCCCAGATCGTTTCCGGCTCCTCTGACTTACCGTGTCCAGGAAGGTCAATCATATGCACTTCCCCTACCTCAGCAAGACGCTCGCCCAAACCACGGATTATCTCCACGTTATGACCCCAACCATGGAGCAAGATCACCGGCGGCCCGGCTTTTCCGGGCGACAAAATAACAGAGTGCAGAGCAGGAGCGCCCATCAAGTACAACAAGCCCAGAGCTAGAAATTAATAGTTTCCAAGGTGACTTGAGAACAGCCGCCCAAGTGATTTCGTCCAGAGTAGATTCAACAGGAGTAGCAAGCAACTGCTGCTTTTTTGTTGAAAATTCAGCCTCTTAGATTGGAAGAATTTCTCTCCAATCAATGAAGCACCCGAGAGCTTCTCGCGAATATGACTTAATTAGTCTTCTTTGCTAATAACACCTCTCTGGTCTTTCTCCCTAAATACCTAAAATTTTGAGTTTTCTCTTCACGACCCGACTCCGGTGGGGCCGTGAAGAGTGTGTGACATAGAGTTCTATTCTGGTTTTTAACCACATGCCTCCTCCATAGACCTACGACGGCAAGGTTTCGCAGAGAGCCGAAAACTTTCTGCGAAATCTTGTTCCGTTTCTTCGGTCTAATCATGGAGGTCCCCGATGTCTAGCAGAACCGCTGACTATGAGAAGATAAAGATAATTGAGAGTTGTCGCCTAATCGTTAAGTGGACGTTGGCTTCAATCCCCACTGCCGCTAATCCAATCCCCGGTTTAAAAATGGAGGAGTGTGTTCGAGAGAACTTTCTCGGCTCCACAGCTCCCACCGTGATGGCGTTGTTCGCCCCTGCAGATGAGGAAACTGCGAAGCGTCTCTTGCAAAACGAAGAAGCCACCTTGCTTTGCCGCAACATCTATTTCAGCCATTTGAGCAAACAATGCCCGATTTTTGAGCAGGCGGATCTCGACGAACGTAAGCAAGCGCTTACGCGCTGCGGCGACTATCACTACCTACTTCTTGATGACGGAGCCGAAATGATTCTTCTCAGCGGCAAAGGAATTCGCTTCCTTCCTGGAAAACGTTGGCGACCACCAGAAAGCTGCGGCAACGGGAAGAAAAAACGAAACGGCAAGCAAAAGC
>QIGM01000108.1 GCA_003230795.1 bacterium | reverse complement strand
AGTAGCTGTAAAACATACCAATAACCGTACTCCTTAGCAAAAACAGCGCTTCTAACATTTCGTGAATAACAAGCTGAAAACTCTAAACCGGGTTCTCGTCGCAAATCGTGGTGAGATTGCCGTACGTATCATTCGTGCCGCACGGGAATTGGGCATTGAAAGTGTGGCAGTTTATACCGATGCAGACGCTGGTACCTTGGCAGTAAGGCTAGCTGATAAAGCGATATATCTTGGTGCCTCTCCTGTGGCGAGTAGTTATCTCAATCAAGAGCGCTTGATTGAAGCCGCTATCCAAAGCGGCGCCGATTGCTTGCATCCTGGTTACGGCTTTTTTGCAGAAAACGCCGACTTTGCCGAAGCCGTTGCCAAAGAGAAAATTACCTTCATTGGACCATCCCCAAAAGTCATCCGTTTGATGGCCGGTAAAGACAAGGCGAGAGAGCTTGCAACGAAGGCGGGCGTGCCGGTTGTTCCAGGCATGTCCGTGCCGAGCGATGTGAAGAAATTTAAGAAGGAAGCGGCTAGTATTGGATATCCCTTGATGCTGAAAGCAGTAGCCGGGGGTAGTGGGCGAGGGATGCGCCTGGCTCGCACGGCTGAGGAGCTAGAATCCGCTCTTACCGATGCGAAGAAAGAAGCACTTGCCGCTTTTGGTAATGATGAGATGTTGATGGAGAAATTCATCGAGCACCCTCGGCATATAGAAATTCAAGTCTTTGCAGATTCTTTGGGTAACGTTGTGCATCTCGGAGAGAGGGATTGTACTGTGCAGCGACGACATCAAAAACTCGTTGAGGAAGCACCAGCAGCGAAACTCCATCCGAAACTAAGGGAGCAGCTTCATCAGACTGCGGTAAGTCTCTGTAAGGAGGTGGGCTATCTTGGTGCGGGAACAATCGAATACTTAGTCGAGCGAAGTGCCGAGCCAGACGGAAGCTTCTACTTTCTGGAAATGAACACCCGTATTCAAGTTGAGCATCCGGTTACCGAGGAAGTGTTCGGGGTCGATCTTGTTGCCGAGCAGTTTCGAGTTGCGAGAGGTGAGAGTCTTTCGTTTTCCCAAAGCGAGCTGGTTCCGCGCGGGCATTCCTTGGAGTTTCGTCTTTATGCTGAAGACCCTAGTGCTCAGTTTAAGCCTTGCACTGGAACAGTGGTATACGTGTCTCGACCAGGCGGGAGAGGGGTGAGGGAAGATACCTGGATAGAAGCCGGGACAAAGCTTTCAGCCTATTACGATTCCCTCCTCAGTAAGTTAGTCGTAACCGGAAGAACGCGCGAAGATGCGATAGCTCGAGCCAAGAAGGTTCTTGCAGAGTACGTTTTAGAGGGCATGCCGAGCACACTCGGTTTTCATCGCTGGTTACTCGAACAAGATGCATTCAATGATTTAGAGATAGACGTCACCTGGCTTGAACGCTCTTATCAAGGCCAAGAGCTTCACGGAGAAGGCGTGGGGCCGGTAAGTCTTGCGGAAACAAAGAATTGGCAAGACCCAAGGAAGTCCAATGATAGCGAAACGTAGTGTTACGAAAGAAAATGTGGGAGCTAGGCTCGACTTTTTTCTCTCCAAAGAATTCGAACTTCTCAGCAAACGTAAGGCAAAGAGTCTTTGTGATGAAGGGAAGGTGCGGGTAAACGGTAGGCGTTCGAAGTCTGGCTCTCTTCTTCGAGAAGACGACACGATTGAACTCGAAGAAGCCTTGGTGCAAGTTCGAGCCCGTCCTGAGCTTGTCGACGGGCAGGGGCCGGCTCTAGAAGTTCTCTACGAAGATGATTTTTTCCTCGCGGTAAATAAGCCACCGCAGATGTCTTCAGTTGTCCTGCGCGGAGACGATCCACTAACCCTGGCGGACCATCTTGCCGCAATCAGCCCAGAAACACTTAGCGCTTCAAGCGATCCTCGTGAATCAGGGCTGGTTCAGCGGCTAGATTTTTCGACGAGCGGCGTAATCTTTGCAGCTAAGACTCGGGAGATATGGGAGAAGCTTCACTTCATGCTCTTATCCGGAGATGTGGCAAAAGAGTATATTGCCTTAGTTGAGAATAAGCTTTCCAGCGATGAACTAACCGTGAACGCCCCACTTCGTTCAGTAGACGGTGGAGAGAGAATGTTAACTGTGGCTGATGGCGACACCGAGGATGAAAACTTACTCGATGCGAATAGCTTGATTCGACGATATGCCCACGAAGGGAAAGCTCCACTTGTTTTAGTAAGAGGCAACGGCATGCGTCGACATCAGGTGCGAACACATCTTGCCCATGTCGCTTCGCCTCTTGTTGGAGACTCGCTCTACGGCGCGAAACGGCAATTGTCTGAGTTTGGAATAAAGCGAGACGGATTTTTACTTCACGCAAGTTCGATTCGTTTTGAGCATCCAGTGACGCATAAGACGATCGAGGTTACCGCTCAGTCAGCGGAGCTAGACCAGCTACAATCAGCAGACTAGAGCCTTTGGGCAACGACCATTAGCGAGCACATAAATCTCATCTAAATAAGTCAAGATAGCGCCACGCAGCTTCTTCTCTGCTTGCAAAGCAGAGTTTTGCATGCTCATTTACGTAAACACTTACGTAAACGAGCATGATACTTTGGTGGGATAGGACGTGGATTACTTAGCAGAGCTTGGAACATTGGGACTAGGCAGTCGGCTTCGTCGATTAAGTGAGATCTTCTTCGAAGAGGCGGTTGATGTATATCGTTTCTACAACTTCGACCTTGAGCCACGATATT
>QIGM01000067.1 GCA_003230795.1 bacterium | reverse complement strand
TTAACGATAGAAGGGTCCATCTCGACGGCATCAACATGAGCTGCTCCGTGAGAGAGCGCAAATAACACTTCCTTACCGCCTGCAGGCCCAATAATCATTACACGCGGCTCACTTCCAGCTTTCAAAGCGTAGGCAGTTCCAATAGTGGAGAAACGTAGTGGTTTGGTTTTTTCGAGGTCGCCAGACCATTTAAGGATTGCCGACTCGTTTGTGCCGCCGTCAATCCAGATATCGAGAATGTCATCCTTGTGATAGGCGATATCTATTCGAGAGAGCGTGCTCCATCGGGTGTCATAGATGTGGTTCCATCTTGCGGCTGTATTAAAACGTCGCTTGGTAGTATGGACTTCAAGAGGTAATACTTTTTGCGCCTTCGGGACCAAGAGCATCAAGGCAATGACTGCAACTCCAATAGTTCCGCGCAAGACGCGCTTGGCTGGAGGTGCGTAGGCAAGACCAGCGAGGGCTGCGAGAGCCGCTGCCGCCACGACAGTTCCTTCTCCACCTACGTGAGGAATTAAAGGAATGAGAAGCAAGGAACCAGCTGCCGCTCCAATCAAATCAACTCCGTAGAGTTTGTCGCTATGTTCTGAAAAGGTACTAAGAAGCTTGGCGATGATAAGCCCTGCGAGAAAAAACGGTAGAACAAGAGAGGCGTACCAAATGGCGAGGTAGTAGAAGTTTTTTGCATCTTCCTGAAAGTTCCACATCTCAAACGGTACGTTTGTGACCACCAGGTAACAAACAAGCATTGCAGCGGACATCGCGAGAGAGAGTATCGCGAGGTCTGCGCGAAGATTTTCGCTTTTCTTCTGTTTCTTTAGCGCGAGAAATACTCCGCTAAGTCCGAATCCGAAGAGAGCGGAGCCAACTACCATAAACGCTAGGTGAGCCCAGAGCAGGACAGCGAAGATTCTTGTCAGACCTAGTTCAAGAAGCAGCACCGCGCCAGCAGTGCAGAAGATACCGACGTAATTCGCAAAACCAGGATTTTTCGCGGCTAGATTAGAGGGCGACAATCTCGAGCCAGAGGTGGATGTCACGGAGGTCTCTGATTCGTTTGTAGCTCGTACAGCTGATGAACGTGCGCACATAGTTTTCTATACCCTGTGTGTCGTAAAAATTGTTGAACTTGGAAATTTAGACCCTGCGAAATACCTCATTTGGGCCGGTGTAGAACGCAATATCTTGAGCAATACATTCGATTTTGCCTATTAAAGTCAAGATAGTAAAAAATGCACAAACCCGATTAAAATAAAGCTTAATATAATCAATGGCTTGCTTTAGGGGCTTTGGTCCCCCAGCTGCCTACTCTAAGGCGCTAGAGCACTAGATTCGACCACTCTTTGAGCAGGGTATATCTACAGGATTTGTGATTTTTTATCGCCTCAGGTGAAGTCTGATTATTTCTTCTTTCCTCGCTTCAGTGCATTCTTCAACTCGTTAGCTCGTTAGTATTATATTCCAGCACCTTTTTTTGAGTTCAAATTTGGCTTCGGAAGAAAGAAAACATCAAGTCCTGCTCATTGCTCCGCAGCCGTTTTTCCTCAATCGCGGCACACCGATAAACGTACGTGCGATGGTGGAGATACTTGCGGAAGCTGGATACGAGATTGATTTGCTCGCCTATCCCTTCGGCGAGGAAGTTGAATTAGAAGGAGTGCGCATTCTTCGCTCTCCTGGAATTTTTGGTATTTCCTCTGTGCCCATCGGCCCCTCGTGGCAGAAAATAGTGCTCGACGTTTTAATGATGCCTTACGTTTTTTGGCTCGGCTTTCGGAATAGATACTCGGTGGTTCACGGAGTGGAAGAAGGCGCATGGTTTGCTGGCGCCTTAGGGTTGCTACGAGGAGTGCCTTATATTTTCGATATGGACTCTTGTGTGCCTGAGCAGTTGCAGCAGAGCAAGATGCCAGTTCCGAAAATTCTCCTCAGCTTGGTATCGGGCATCGAAGGGTTTTTTCTTCGCAGAGCTAGCTCAGTGCTCACCGTGTGTACTGCGCTGACTAAAAAGGTCAACGTAATTGCTCCTGAAGCAAGCGTTGCTCAAATAGAAGATTTTCCCTACGAAGCGGCGATGGTGAGCGACGCGCAGCTGGTAGAAAAACTTCGCCAGGAATTTGGTTTAGAGGGTCGTCGTGTAGCGGTCTACACCGGCAACTTTGAGTCGTACCAAGGTATCGCGCTTTTGCTAGAGGCTTTTGCTCTTGCCTGTAAAGAGCTCGAGTTACACAGCATGCCGGTACTTTTACTAGTCGGTGGGGGAGAACTAGGCAGTGAGATAGTGCAGCATTACCAGCTATTAGCTGAAGAGCTGGGAGTAGCTCCTTACGTCGTGTTTACCGGCTCGAGACCAGCCTCTGAAATGGGCTCCTTTATGGAGCTTGCTGATATCTTACTCTCTCCTCGGTCGGAAGGTGAGAATACTCCCTTGAAGCTTTATAGTTACATGGCGGCATCGAAGCCAATTGTGGCAACAAAGATTGAGTCGCATACTCAGGTGCTTGATGACTCAACGGCTTTTCTTGCGGCGGCGGAGCCGCGAGCGTTTTCAGTAGCGCTGCGGAACGCTTTTGATGATTCTCCGGACGCAGATCTTGTGCGGGGGGAACTCAGCAGAAAAGCGAAAGAGCTCATCGACACCAAATATAATCGAGGGGAATTCGCCCGTCGTCTAAACGAGCTATATCAATCTTTGCTTTAGAGAAATTGCTTTAAAACGAGAAAGCAAAT
>QIGM01000410.1 GCA_003230795.1 bacterium | reverse complement strand
GCAAGAGCAAGAGCAAGAGAGCGAACAGCAAGATTCAAACGACGAAGACTCCGAGGATGAGAGCTCCAAAAGTGAGGAAGAGGACACGGAGAATACTTCGGAGTCCTCCCCTAAGTCTCAAGATCAAGAGACAGAAGAACAAGAGCCTCAGACTGACAGCACCTCGGATAAACCTAATAATGAACAATCCAACGACGACTTGAAGGAACCATCAACAGAAGATCCTGCAGAGGAGACGCAGGAGGGAAATTCGGAGCAGCAAGAGAATACAGAAGATGATACAAAGAGTGACGCTAATAAGATGAAGGAACAAGAATCCTTAGGTGAGGAGGCGGAACCTCAAGAGGAAGTCCCTCAAGAGGAAGTATCGGAACAGGGTGCTGCTCTCCTAGAGAGCATCAAAGAGCGCGTCGGCAAAAGAATGAAGTATCGCTTGAGAACCGGAATCAAGCAGCTCGAAGAAGAAAAACTTAAGGTGCCTGAGAAAGATTGGTAAGATGAAGTCCTTTTTCTCAAAACTCATACTTATTATTATTGTGCTTCTTCCGGCGCCTGCCGCAGCACAAAACATTCAGGTGTCCGTTAATCCAGCAGCTGGCACAGTGGAATCGAATTTTCAGCTAAGCATCGCCATCTCGGATACGCCGACAGAATCAATCATCTTAGCCGAGTTTGATGATAGTCGGCTTTTTACTTTCGAGCGCTTAGCTCAAGGCTCCAATGAGTCTTTGGTAAACAACAAGGTACAACGCACGCTAACTCTGGTGTATCTCGTCAAACCAAAACATGGGCTCAGTCCTGGAAAATACCGCCTACCCGATGGAAGAATAAAAATAGCGGATACAAGCCATGAGTTTAAAGGGCCGTTTTTCACCATTATCCCGACAAAAGGACCTAGCGCTAAGACAGATACAAACCAAGATGTCGCCTTCATTCAATCAGTCAGCAATTACCAACCCTATGTTGGTGAACAGATTACGTACAGATCTGAGATCGCCGCTGACGCAAGATTCAAGGGTGGAAGCCTAGATGACTTTGAGTTATCGAATTTTTGGCGCGAACGAATAACAACTGACAAACCCATTACAAGAGTAGTTGGCAAAACAACAATTCACTCATTCGTCGAAGTACTGATTCCCACGAAAGCGGGAGAACTGCTGATTCCAAAGCGAAGCCTTAATGCAGAGATGGCAACCCGAACTCGTTCCACTCGTCGTCGAGGTTTGGGATATGACCCATTATTTTCTGGACTGTTCTCTATGCGAAATCGCACTCGAACGCTGCGCCTAGACGCTGAGGAGCTACGCTTGAATGTCAAAGCGCTTCCGCCGCCGCCCTCTAGCCACGATGGACGGTATATCCCCGTAGGTGAAATTTCGATGAAAACATCAGTGGATGCGACCAGCATTGCCGCTGGGGAAAGTGTCGTCTACTCCATCGAGGTAGATGGGAGTGCGAACCTTCGTCCCTTAAAGCTGAAAGAAGAGAATAGCTCTACTTACAAACGATACGATGAAGAACCCACGGTTAACACTCGAATTGATCGAGACAAGCTAAGATTTCGAAAAGTCTTTTCGACGGTACTCATACCAAGTGTGACGGGTCGTTTTAATTTGCCTGAGTTTTCAATCCTCTATTTCGACACGAAATCGAAGAGCTACAAAACAGCAAGCGCTCCTCCTCTCGCCATTGAGGTAAAAGACACCGGCAAACAGGACAAACTGATCAAGAGCGGAGCAACGCCTATCACTGGTAATTTTACAATCGAGGGCAAATCAACAACCGAGCAGCTCGACACTAAGGAAAAGCAGCAAATCGAAATCTTGGCCAACGACCTACGCCCACAGCGCCTAAGCCAGAAAGTTCTCAGCGAAGAATGGAAACTACCCTCCTATCTCATCGCTCCTCTTTTGTTCCTCATTCCACTGCTTAGCATCGGTAGTTATTTTTATCTCCGCAAACAACTCGCTTACCATAGTAATACAGCAGAAAAGAATTTCGAGCAGGCACTACCAAGCGCACTACGCCAGCTGGATGAATTCGAGAAGAATGCCCCATCGTGCGACGAACTGCGCTACTGCATGCGTCGATACTTAAGCGCTCGCTTGGGAACGGCAACAGATTCCCTCACCAATACCGAGCTGCGGGAGACACTCGAAAATAAAGAGCTTGAGCCAACAGTAGTCGAGCAAATGCTTCAGTTCGAAGCGAGCCTAGAATCTAGAATCTATTCTGGAGAAAAAAGTGGGGCTGGAGACGAATCGGTGCACACGCTCCGCGAGATCCTTGAGCGCTTCAACAACACAAGCCAGGACATTTAGAATGAATGTTAAATCCTTCCTACTGGCTTTCTTACTGGCTCTACTTCTCTCGCTGACAAGCACCCTGCTGCTTACCTCGAGTGCATTATGTCAGACCGATTCTGTAAATGTTTCTTCGCCCGCAAGCATCGAAATGGCAGGTATTTCCTTCGGAGCGGGTCGCTTCGAAGAGGCGACCCAGCTATATGAAGCCGCACGAGCGGCCGGGCTAGACTCGGCAGGATTGCACTACAACTTGGGCAATACGTACTACCGCACTTCGAAGGTCGGTAAAGCAATCGCTTCCTACAGGCGAGCCCTGGTTCGGAATCCGAACAACTCCGATGCACTACACAATCTCGAACTCGCTCGCACACAGACCACCGATGACGTAAGCCAGTTCGAATCAGAGCCAGAAGAAACCTTCTCTCCTT
>QIGM01000315.1 GCA_003230795.1 bacterium | reverse complement strand
TAGAAAAAAGAGCCTCCGTGGCGATTGATACGGACCCTCCGTAGGAGATAAAGAATATAGTCGTCAAGACACTGCAAAAACCCGATCAGGGGTTTTTCCACCAAAGTGGCTACGCTTTAGCCCTAAGCAACGACCACTGCTGAACCCAGAAACAGGGGATTTTAAAAGTGCGACGACTATATACTCCGACTTGGCACCGCTTCCCGTCCGAGGGGCATCTTATCAGAGTAGGCATACTCGACGCAGATCCAAGGACTAAGTGACGGACTTGGCAGCATAACTTAGAATTCCTCGGTTTCAAGGCATAGAAGCATTCGATGAATAACTACGCACTCAACAATTCCGGTGACGCGCTCGCGTATCTCTTTGCACTCTCGACCGCAAAGCAATCGGGAGAGGTGCTATTTCAACACCAAGATAAAAACGCCAAGGTCTATCTCGACGCTGGCCAAATCGTCTGGGCTTTTGCCAGCGGGCAGCAGGAAAGTTTTCAAAGCATCCTCGTAAAAGAGAACAAAGTTGCCAAAGAACATCTACTCGTTGGAATAAAAAAAGCGAGAGAAGATGGGAAACGTAGTCTTGAGGAGATTCTACTCGTCTTAGGCATCGCCGATAAAAGTGTGCGTCGTGACATTATCAAACGTCACACTGCCGCGGCTTTAGAAATGCTAAAGAATTGGGCTGATGGTTCTGCTCAATACAAGCCGCATCAATCACTTGGCGAAAGCATTTCTGGAATGCAGTTCGACGAACTTGTAGACGTTACTTCCCTAACTCCTTTGCCAAAACAAAACTCTCAGACACCTTCACAAAATGGTGCCGCAAATATTCGTCCAGACAAAAAACCTCAAGCTGCCCAGGATAGAAACTCCTACCAACCCCAAGTAAACACTGCCCCCTGCAAATCGCTCGATGATGTTTTAGAAAGATTTCGCGACGAAATCTCAGGATTCATTGCAAGCGTACTAATAGAGTGTAGTACAGGCATGCCTATCAGCGTGGTGAGCGATGAAGAGAATCTCGATGCAGACACAGTAGGTGCCTTCTACCGCAAACTCGGAAGCTCAGCATTGGAAGCCTTAGCCGCAACCGGCAAAGATAACTCACAGGGAACTGCCCTCGTTGAAATCCTTCTCACCAGTAACGAAGACTACAGCCTGCTTTGTTCCCTCAACAAGGGCCAGCAACTGCTATTGATTATGCTCGACAAGCAGTCAAACCCAGGAATGGCCCGCGTAGTTTCACGCCGATACATAGAACAGCTAGAAACCTTCCTAACCTAAACACCCACAAAAAGAGCCTACGTGGCGATTGAACGTTTCCCCCTGAAAGGGGACAAAGATATTAGTCATCAAAAAACGTGAAAAAGCCCCCCTTTATTTAACCTGGGCTTTTTCTCCACTGAACCACCACAGCCAGAGCAAGGTCCTTACTCAAATCAAAGAACTCCCACTGCTCAAACACCCCACGAGTATTTCTTTTCCAGATGACTAATAGCCGGCGAGATAGGGATTCTTTTCGATACTACGGATTCTCGCCATGTGTCTCTTAAAGAGAGCTTCTGGTCCTTCATCTTCAAGAATTCGCGAGCGCTTCATTAGAGTTTCTTTATCTTCAATGAACGCACGTGGATCAGGCGGATATATTTCGGGATGAATTCCCGTATCCATTCTTATCGCATCAACTGGGCAGGCTTCCACACAATAGCCACAATAAACACAGAGCAGCGTGTCAATTTCGTAGCGGTTAGGAAACTTCTCCACTTCCCCGCTATCGTGCTCCTCAGCCTCGATATAGATGCAATCGGCAGGACAAGCCGTCGCACAAAGAAAACATGCAGTACAACGAACCGACCCCTCTTCGTTTAATGTAAGTCGATGTCGACCACGGTAACGCGGCGCATAAGGACGTGCTTCATCAGGATATTCAAATGTTGCCCAGGGCTTTGCCGTCTTATTAAGGCCAACAACTTGAAGCAGAAACTGCACAAGGTGCTTAATGAGATCTGAGGAGGTCTGAATCACACCTTTCGTGATCTCAATAACGTAGAGACGCTCCCAAAATGTCATTTCTTCACGGCGCTTCATCTTCTCTCCATATAGTCATCTGAAAAAGAAATTCCCGACAGCTTGCACTGTAACGCAAATTCTTAGCGTTTATAAAGTCCCAAGCTTTCGGCTGTAGCACTCAATGGAGCAGACGCCGGGGCATAACTAAGACTACATTCAAGGAATACCGTGGATATTATTATACTGTCGATGACAATATCGTTGACTTTTTTACGAGATAGGGTATGAAAAGACCGTGTTTATTTTCGGTAACTCACCATATTCGTGCAGAATTCTCTAATGATCCAAACGATTGAAATATTTTACTCTTTCCAGTGCCCTTACTCCTACTTGGCGATCGACCGTCTCTCTCAGATAGAGGAAAAGTTCGATATTAAGGTCCTATGGCAGCCATTTTCGGCGAAGGCCTCAGGTAAGAATTTCCAAAGTTCCTCTTTACCCTCTGACCGGGCGAGTTACGTAAAAGAAGACGTGGTCCGCCTAGCGAAAGCGATGGAAATGCCGCTCGTGATGAAAGGCGACTGGCCAGAGACTGAATTCGACCCAGAGCGAAGCATTCGCGGTGCAGTAGTTGCAAGCGACCTCGACCTCATTTTTGATTACAACATCAAAATGTTTCATCGCTGGTGGGGCGAAGGTGAAGACCCAAATGACCAAGCATTCTTC
>QIGM01000237.1 GCA_003230795.1 bacterium | reverse complement strand
TGGGGGCTCGAAGGCGATTCAGTCTTAGTCGAGGATTTCAATAACGACGGACGAAGTGATATCGGAGTGTTCCGCAACGGAGCATGGTTCATTTTTGATCCTCTGCTTGGAATTAACGTCCACTATTGGGGCCTTCCAGGAGATATTCCTGTTCCGGCGGACTATGATGGAGACGAACAGGTTGATATTGCCATTTGGCGGCCAGCAGATGGAACTTGGTGGATAGTTAATTCAGGGTTCTCATCGGGTAAAACTGAGAGTCAGTATTCCGTCTATCAATGGGGGCTACCGGGAGACATCCCAGTTCCAGCGAACTATTTCAGTACGACTAGCGCTTCTCCTGCCGTGTGGCGTCCAGCCGAGGGGAACTGGTATGTGTTAGATGCCAGCAGTAACGTTTTCAAAATAATACAGTGGGGTCTACCAGGAGATATCCCGCGAGCGGGGCGAGATTATAATGGTGATGGACAGAGCGATTTTGCTGTGTTCCGACCCGGAGTCGCAACGTGGTTTGTGCGTTATCAGGACGGAGCTACCGAAGCTCATCAATGGGGCCTCCCAGGTGATTCGATAAGTTGAGGCTTTTTTATTCTTGGTATAATCTTGTCTAGTAGATCTACACAGCTCCAACGGATTATTGCCTCGTGCTTGATACTTCTGAAGAAATACAAATTGAGTATTACGGTCGACTGAGAGAACTTACGCCGGAAGAGCGTCTTGAGAAAACCTTCTCTCTAATACGTGGGCTTTCGGAGTTGTCTATTTCTGCTCTTCAGAGCGAGTTCCCGGAAGCCAGTTATGACGAGATTGTTTTTCTCTTTGCGAAGAAGCTTCACGGTCTCGCGATCGCTGAGAAATACTTTCCTTTCGACGAAAGTGCTACCTCTACGTTGTGACTAGACAATTAAATCTATCCGATCCAATTCAGACCCTTGTTGATGTTCTTTCTGCCTTCCAAGAGCTTCAAATTGACTATTACATCGTAGGTTCGATTGCGAGTAGTATTCGTGGAGAATTTCGAGCGACGAACGATGTCGATGTCGTATGTTGGATTTCAAACGAAGAGATTTTGTCTCAATTTGTCAAAAAGACCGAGGATGTTTTTTTTGTTGATGAGATTGCTTTGGAAACGGCATGGGGCGAGAGAACAGCACACAATATTATTCACAAAGCGACATGCCTCAAGGTAGACCTGTTCTTTAATGGAGCGGAGCGAGAACGTAAGGAGTTACAGCGTGCAACGAAAGTAGCTCTTACAGGTACTGATGTGAGTGCATTGGTTGCTTCCGCAGAGGATACGGTTCTGGCGAAGATGAGGTGGTATAGGAAGAGCAATGAGACGCTCGACTCGCAGATTCGAGATATTAAAGGAATTTTGCTCATCACTGCTGAGCGACTTGATTTGGCATATATTCGAGAAAAAGCGGAAGAGGAAGGTTTGCTATCTCTGTTCGAATCCATTTCGAGCAAACTCTTGTAGGCAAGTCGCCTAAACGACTTGTGGCGCGGAACTCTGCGACCCTTGAAAAACCCCCTCAGAGCACTTGTGGTGGCGGCCTGTATTCGCCGCGTGTAGCCATGCGCATATCCTCGATTGCTACGATATCAAGTGCTCTGAGGGTTTTATGGGTTTTGTGATCCTTCGATTGTGCCTAAAAGCACGCAAATACAGTTGTTTATTACTGTTAAGAAATTTCTCTTGGATGGCGATCTAATCTGTATAGGGAACTGTTGAAAAACAGTCCCTATAGGGGGGAGGTTTATCCTCTGCCCGCTGCTTTGTTGTGTAGTAGCCGAGCTCATTTAGACGTAGATGGGCTGCTGCATTTTTGTTGTAAGCGTTTTGAGAGTTGTATCGTGGTTTTACGCAAAACTTTTCTTAGACTTTCCCAAGTCCTTTTAGCTTCCCTTTTTACTATTCTTGCTTTTGTTCCTTTGGCTCATGCCGAGGGAGGAAGAAACTTCTCTGTGAGCGTTCCGGAGTCGGTGCTGGATAGTCTTGATAATGCAGGGAAAGCATTCGCTTCAACTGATGCAAGCTCACGCTTGGCTTTGCAGCTTCCGACGGAGTCGGGGAGTGTGACCGCCTGGCTCGAGCCGCACGATATTCGGGCGGACAATTATCAAGCATGGATTACTGACGAGGATGGTCCTAAGCCAGATCCTCTCACTGTTCAGCTATTTAAAGCGGCAGATGTTCATAAAAATAAAGAAGACTTTTACCGTTTTGCCCTGATTAAAGACACTCGCACTGGCGCGCGGCACCTCGACGGCTATTTTAGAACGGCTGGAACCTACTACCGTTTTGAGCCTGCTGAAGAGGAGGGCCTTGAATATAGCGTGAGTTCATTGAGTGATGCTGAAGTTGCGGCGATGGTTGCGAAGTGCGGTATGTCAAACGACGCTGCTACTGCTCATGGCCATGCGCATGGCTACGGCATGCTCGGGCTTCCTACCGGAAACGTTGGTACCGCAGCGATAAAGGTTGCAGAGATTGCGACAGACGCGGATTTTGAATTCTTCCAACAGTCAGGCTCAAACACAAATGCTGAAATTCTAAGTATCCTCAACGGTGTTGAAGCTATTTATATTTCCACCTTTGAAGTCGATTTCCAGGTCGTAAGTCAGAACGTATGGAGCGTTGCAAATTATCCTTACACCAAGACAGACGCCGGCGATTTGCTCGATGAGTTCGTCGCGCATTGGCAGACAAACTTCGCAAACACCATTACTTATGACCTTGCTCATCTCTGGA
>QIGM01000241.1 GCA_003230795.1 bacterium | reverse complement strand
CTAAATTATAACCACTATCCGCCCCTAGCGCTAGCTAAGGGCTTAAGTGTCCGATTTAGATACTGAATTACTCGATTAATCGAGCGGATTAGCTCGCAATTAGTTCGATTTATGGATTTCCATAATATCGGCAAGTAGCTTCAAGGCCTCGGCTTTTGGACGCTGAAAGGCATTTCTGCCGACAATCGAACCGAAGGATCCACCTTCAGATAGGCCACGTATCTCCTCAAGCACCTCGGCATCACCCTTAGTTGCACCGCCAGAGAAGATAGTAATGCGTCTTCCGTTGAAGGTGCTTTGAATGACGTGCTTAGTCCGGTCCTTAAGAGTTGCAGTTGGAATACTTTCGGCTTCATACACTTTTTTGGCCGCTCCAACTTCTAGGGTATCAGTCGGAGGCTTTACCTTAATGATATGGGCACCAAGTTGGGCCGCAATGTGAGCAGCGTATGCGATAACATCTGTCGCAGTTTCACCTTCCTGACTCAGCTCCTCACCTCTGGCGTACGACCAAACTACAACCGCAAGCCCGGCGTCTTTGGCTTCTCTAGTAAGCTCACGAAGAATTCCATACATCTCGTTTCGCTGCGCAGAACCAGGGTAAATAGTGTAACCAATTGCAACGCACCCGAGCTCAAGCGCATCCTGCACGCTTGAAGTCAAAGCTGGGCAAGGGTTCGGATCCCCGCGTAGGCTGTCAGAATTATTGACCTTGAGGATAAGTGGAATTTCGCCTGCAAATTCAGCTGCTCCAGCAGTGAGGAAGCCAAGCGGCGCGGCGTAAGCGTTGCAACCAGCTTCGATTGCGAGCTGAAAATGATAGAGCGGATCGTAGCCCGCGGGATTCTGCGCGAAGCTGCGTGCGGGTCCATGCTCAAAGCCCTGATCTACAGGCAAGATGACCATTTTTCCGGTTCCGGCCAAGTTGCCGGAGCAGAGAAGTCGACGAAGATTTGTCAGTACGCCGGCGTTCTCAGAAGAATACCAGCTTAAGATTTCTTTCACTCTAGGTGATGTGGCGGACTCAAAACTCATCTTTAACAGACTCCCAGATCTAAGGGTGAGGCAGTAGAACGCGCATACACCCATCAATAAACTTGGGCGACTATACCCCATGGTTTCAGCGAGTAAAAGGTGCCAGGCACCAATCGCGGGAATTCCTTTGGATATCCTGCGATTGGTGCCTGGCACCTTTTACTCGATAGCTTAACCCGCTGTAAATTCATACATTATTCTAAAATCCTAGAATAGGCGTAAATCTACAAAAGATTTCCGACTAGTCTACCGATACTACTTCTATAGCTAGAGGTTTTGTTCTCCCCAAGAAGGAGAAGGCAGTTATTGCTCATTAAGAAAAGCGCGGTATCAAGTGAAGGTTTTAGAACAAAGACAAATCAATCATCATCAGCTCCTGCGAGTAGTCGTGCTTGCTGTGGTCATGATGCTTGGTCTTTGCTTAAGCTTCCCGACTCCAGCTAATGCTGAAGCCCCCCCTTACCAGCGTGCGAAAATTAGCGAGACGCTAACAAGCTTTAGCACTCCACGCTTTACGCTCTATATTGGCGGAAAGAAGCCGCATAAAGAACGTATCAACGCTAATGATATCGCAGAAAAGTCCTTTAAAATTCTCAATCAGACGTACGACGAGCTAAGCCGCATTTTCAAGACTCGTCCTACAAAGAAGGTAGTCCTACGCTTCTTGCCACCAGAGGAGTTCCGGCGTCAGACCGGAGCGCCAGAGTGGACAAGCGCGATGTATTTTCGAAATGAAATCACGATCCCACTGACCAAAACCACTGGTTGGGACGAAGAAGAGCTACACCGAGCACTTCGACACGAATATGTTCATGCCGTAGTTGCTGAACTCTCGAACTATAAGTGTCCCGCCTGGATGGATGAAGGTATCGCGCAGTTACTGGAAGGGCAGATCAATCCACTCCTCGGACCAGCTCTGCGTAAATGGATTGCGATCAATCAGGCCATTCCACTTGATTGGCTACACAACGGTTTTACCACACTAGATTCTGCTTACGTGCCTGCAGCATATGCTCAGTCATTATTCGCAGTGCGAAAACTAATCCAAAAAAATGGATTTAGTGCTGTCGGTCGCTACTTAAGGCACCTACAGAAGGGTAAGTCAGAACGAGATGCCTTCCAGCTCGCATTTGGCATGAAGAAGGCACGGTTTGAGCATCAGCTCACCTCAGAGATACGCCGCTGGTCTCAGTCGCGTCAGCCTAATCCGTAGTCAACAAATACTACTTTCTCACATTAGCCCAGACACGTAGAGTTCCAGAGAGGTCGTTATTTCCCTTTTATCGGAGCTGTTATGCCCGCATGGCTAATTGATATTATGGGTTGGGTTCCCGCCATAGTATTCCCTGGCGCAGCTTTACTTCAACTCACTGAAGCGATTCGTGCCGAGACCACTCGAGGCGTGAGTGCTACTGCATGGGGGCTTTGCTCTTTAGCGAACGTGTGCGCCTACGGCTACACGGAAAAATTCTTCGAACCTCAGGCGCTACTACTTCTATTCGCAGCAGTGCTTCAAGTTGCAATTGTAGTGGTGCTATTTTTAAGAAGGAAGAATGAAATAGTCTCAGATTGAGACTATTGTGTATGACAGGTGTGTATGCCGGGATGTGTGGATGCGGGGGCTGGTTGCCAGCGCTATCTAGCTTATTGATCAACGCATTTGATATCGCATCAAAGCAAGCTCCCACTGTAAGCGCGCTACTATCATCAAGCCAAGTCGAGGG
>QIGM01000533.1 GCA_003230795.1 bacterium | reverse complement strand
GAAACCGCCGCCGAAGTGATCGTGATACCACGCTCACGCTCCTGATCCATCCAGTCCGTCGTTGCCGCCCCGTCGTGAACCTCGCCGATGCGATGGATCATCCCAGTGTAAAATAGGATCCGCTCCGTTAGCGTCGTCTTGCCCGCATCGATATGCGCCACAATGCCAATGTTCCGCGTACGTTCCAATGGAACTTCGCGATCAGGCGAATTGGGCGAAATAGGATTGCTCACTTGATGGGGCATATCTAGGACTACAGCACTCACGGTTCAAAGCCGACAGCCGTCGGCACAAAGTTTTTCAATCGTCAAAATTACGTTTCTTGTTCGTATCGCCCAGCGAATCGTCGTCGCTAGACCGGCAGCCTGTGCCGAAACTCTCCCTCAAAATCTTAGCTAAGTCCCGCTACCAACGAAAATGTGCAAAAGCGCGATTGGCCTGAGCCATCTTGTGCGTTTCGTCCTTCTTACGGATCACACCGCCTTGGTTGCTGCTAGCATCCTTGATTTCATTCGCCAACGCAGCGTGCATTGGAATTCCCTTACGACTGCGGGCCGCAGTGACAATCCAGCGCATTGCCATTGCCTCTTGGCGGCCTTGCTCAACTTCGATTGGCACCTGATAGGTCGCACCACCCACTCGGCGACTCTTCACCTCAACCCGAGGCTTGGCGTTTTCAATCGCACGATTGACTACCTCCAAAGGATCGACCGCTTCCGAACCTTCGTTCGCTTTGTCGATTGCCGCATAAACGATTCGCTCAGCGAGTGACTTCTTTCCAGAAACCATCACCTTGGAGATCATCTTGGCAACAAGAGTACTCTCGTAACGAGGGTCTGCCACCTCGACTTTTTTGATTGTTCTTCTTCTTCGTGACATAGGATAATATGTGTAAAACTATATTTTCGTATCGCGAGGAGATTGGCTTGCGCCGAAATCCCCACACTACCCGGCCTTCGGCCTTTTGGCTCCGTATTTCGAGCGAGATTGTCTTCTACCATCGACACCCAAGGTATCTAGAGCTCCGCGAACCACGTGATAACGCACGCCCGGCAAATCCTTCACTCGACCACCGCGCACCAGCACAATTGAGTGCTCCTGCAGGTTGTGCCCTTCGCCACCGACATAAGCGATGACCTCTTGGCCATTGGTCAAACGCACCTTAGCTACTTTACGCAAAGCTGAGTTCGGCTTTTTCGGTGTGCGAGTGTAAACCTGCAAACAAACCCCGCGGCGTTGCGGGCAGTTAGCCAAAGCCGGAGACTTTGATTTCACCACTTTGTCTTTGCGGCCAAAACGAACGAGCTGATTGATAGTCGGCATACTGGTTTGTTAGTAAAATTTATAAAAAAATGTGAAGCTATCGGAGCCTCCTAGCGCACCCTTTTCAAGAGCGGGCCGGAATATAGTCAGAAAAGCCGATAGTGCAAGGTGATTTCCCCTATATTTTCAAAGAAACTGAGCGAGAGAAAATAGAATGTGGAAGTCTATAGTCAAAGTCAAGCTGTGGGCGGGACAGTCATAGACATTACTGCTCGCAGGTTGCCTATAAGATACGGCACCTTAAGTCACCCAAAACCTCCCCTCCGAGAGCACCTCCTCCTCTCAACCCGCTTACCTGTCTCCCTCTTCTGAATACTGACTTCTGTATTCTGGCTACTACAAAAAAGTAGCAGGAGAGGGTTTCGAACCCCCGACCAAGAGATTATGATTCTCCTGCTCTACCACTGAGCTACCCTGCCGTTTTAAGAGCCTTATAATTGACTCGACTCCCACAAAGTCAACCTTACTCTAGCACAAATTAAAAAATCTTCCCTCCTTCGCCAAGGCTACAGCGGGCAAGCTACTCCAGTTGTGGTTAAAAATGCCCTCCCTTTCGTGTTTCTTAGTGCCTGTCTTGACTGCCATAGCTCAGATATAGCCTTCACAGGCTTACTGAGGCGTATTAAATTCCTAATCTAAAATTGCGTCGTCCCATTCGGCAGGCTCAAACTGAAAAATTAGATCACGTTCTGCCTCATCCAGCATCTCTCCTTCTCCAAAATGGAAGTGTTGACCGGGCTTGGAATCGACGGCCAATCCAACTCGATTCTGATCGACCTTGATCAGACAGAAACGACCAACATCCAGTTCTTCGAAATCCTGCCTAATCCCTGAATTTTGACTATTCCCCTCAAATGATCTCTCCTACTTCACCACTTTAAGCTTATCAGTGAGACAAGATCGTCAGCAACAAAACCCTCGGATGTCGATTCCTCCTTCGGTGTCATTATCTCCACAGGTAGGAGGATGCCATACGAATGCCGGTCAAAAACGCCACGCGCGCGCGACCTCTTCCCAAAAAACTTTCCGAGCATCAGGGCTGGCAGGAGTGGAATCACGGTTCAGGAGAATGACAGCTGAGGGAGAACGAGATAAGCTTTGTTTTTATGCTTGAGGAAGTCTTTTACTTGTCCCGAGTTATTGAGCAAAACGGTAGCAACATCACTCGCCGAGCAATTACCCAAAGCTACATGGATCACTTTTGGAGGTTGCCCTAAAAGAGCACTGCGCTGATAAAAATCCTTGCCTTTGCTTACGATGGAGTAGTCGTTTTCCTAAGCGTAGTCCCAAATATCGATGTCGCTATCTGCATCCATTCCAAGAGCCTTCACATGCACAACGTCGGTAAACTCTTCGGCCAATAAGCGAACCAGTTTCGGAGAAATATTATGATCAAGCAAGAGCTTCACGAGGTGACCAAATCAAGGTGGCGTTCAC
>QIGM01000140.1 GCA_003230795.1 bacterium | reverse complement strand
CGGGGCGCAAAGCGCAATGGCATCATGAATTTTTAGACAATGAGTCATTAAATCTGAGTTTGTATATAAGAAACCAACTCTCCAGCCGGTGATGTTGTACATCTTGGAAAAGCTAAAGGTCGCAATGAGGCGATGCTTGATTTCAGTTAGGGAACTCAGACTAAAGTAGTTGTCGGTGGAGTACGTCAGAAAGTCATAGGACTCATCAGTAATGATATAGATGTCATGCTTGAGTGCGAACTCTGCGATTTCGAGCAGCTGTTCTTTCGTAAAAACAGTGCCAGTTGGGTTTACCGGATTACAAATGAGAATTGCCTTTGTCCGCTCACTAACTAAGGTCTCGAGATAACTTGTATCGAGTTTCCACTCATTCTCTTCAACTAAGGGAATAAACACCGGCGTGGCTTCTGCGAAAGCGATCTGCTCAATATGGGATGAATACGCAGGACAGGGAAGCAAGACCTCGTCTCCCTTCTCTACTATCGTAGTAAGGGCAACGGAAAGCGCCTCCATGCACCCCGCTGTCACCAGCACCTCGGTATGCGGATCGACAAATGAGAGTCCTCTTGTCCTTTCGAGATAGTACGAAATTTCTTCTCTGAGTTCTATCGTTCCAGCCGTTGCAGTATAAAGACCGACGTCACTAGGCTTGTCGAGCGCCTCGATAACGGCGTCTCTGATAAAGCGAGGAGTTTCAAATGAGGGAATCCCCATGCCCAAGGAGACGCAGCCGCCTAGCGCTGCGGCTCGATGCTGCATTTCCTTCACTTGCGGAAGACTCATACCTAATACACGGCGTGTTGGACGCTGGGTATCGATGGGAGCGAGCGTTTCAATTTGTGATAGCGCGGAGGTGGGCGCCATTCGAACTGCCTCAATAGTTTCACTAGTGGAAAGCTGATGGTATACAAAAAGCCCATGGAGTTTGCAAAATATTTGCTTATTGCTTAAGTTTTGGTCCAAATGAACACGATATGCTTAAATTATGCAGAACAAACTTGACTCTCTAGACTACCGCCTACTCGCTCAGCTCGATCGAAACTGTCGTCGCTCCAACGTCGAGCTGGCTGAAACCCTCAAGACCAGCAGACAAACCCTTGAGTATCGCTGCAAGCGTCTACAAGACATCGGCGTGCTCACGGGCTTCCACACCGCGTTTAATCCCACCAGGCTCGGCTTGCGCCTCTTTAAGATGCACTTCAAGCTCCGCCAAGTCTCAGAAGAAAAAGAGCGTCTCCTCAATCGCCTGCGTGCAACAGAACGTGTCTACTGGATGGGTGAGTGTTCAGGTTCCGCTGATTTAATCGTGGGCATCTGTTACCGCAGCAGTGCGGAGCTTTTCGAGCTCACCAACAACATTGTCTCTGAGTTCAATCACATCATTGTCGAGGAGAAAGGACATCTCGTCGTTGACATCTTGCAATTCCCTAAGATGTACCTCACAGGAGAACGTAGTGCTCCGAGGGAGTACTGTGGAGCTCACCTTAACAGAGAACTTGACGAACTAGAGGAAAAACTCCTTGAACAACTTGCGGAAGACGCAAGAATACCGCTAAGCCAGTTAGCGATGAAGTTGCGTAGCACACCAGCGACAATAAAATCGAAAATGAGCGAATTAGAAGAAGCTGGTATTATTGTCCAGTATCGCATTTCTGTAGATCTCCAGAAGCTCGGCTACGAACTCTATAAGGCGGTGTTGCGGCTAGATCGTTACTCCTCGGCTCGCCAAACCGAAGTACTGGCGTATATCTCCACCGTTACGAATGTGCAGTATTTTCTACGAAATATTTGGGAGATAGAGCTAGAGCTTGTTGTAAGGAACTACCAAGAGTTCTCAGAAATAATAGACGGTTTGAGAATGAAATTTCCTGATCTCGTGCGGACCGTTGATTCGATTTTGATGGTGAGCGATGAGTGGCTCGGGACGGTATTTCGTAATGCAGAAAGAGATGAACAGCTAGAATCCGTATCCTAGCGCTAAGCAGGTAAAAAAGGCTATGAGCACAAGTCAATGGCTTTGCTCTACCACCTTTTGCTTTTTATCTAATTTGCTCTGTGTGCTCTGCGCGCTGCTGTAGCAGCAGATAGCGCTGTAGCAAACAAAGGCGTTGAGTAGATGCCAGATAAAGTGAGTACCGATCGGCAGAAACTCACAAAAGCTCTCGTCAACACTGCGCGCTGCAATAGAGAGAGTGAAAACGCTGGCGACCAAAAGTAGCTTCCCTTCTTTCTTGGAATAGTAACGTTGAAGCCCAATCGCGACGAGTGCGACTAGAGCGCCAATGTATCCTTCAGAACCATTAAGCGGGAGGTCCTGGAGCTGGAACGCCAGGTGCGAAGTGCCTAAGTAGAGCAATAAGACTCCGAAGTAGCAAAATATCAAAGGAAAGCTCAAAACTGACCGCTGCCAAAACCAAAAGAAGCTCAAAATAAAGATTTGAATAGGAATCGTGTCACTGAGCATTGCCCACAGCGTGGCAAAGGAATGAAAGAGAGAAGAGCCAATACCAACCACGAAGAGCAGTAAGCACAGCCATGCCACAGATGGCGTTAGCGACCCTCGTTCCTTCACGGCATAGCGACAGGCCAAATAGGCGGCGATGAGGAAGGCTGCGTTGCTAAGCAGATTCAGTGGTTCTGCAAAAAAGGCGTCTGACTGACGCTCGCAGTAGTTATCGAATGTTTGCTGATAATCCACGAAAAGCTCTGTTATATAGTCATCAACGAGGTGGCAATAGTCGTAGCCTTAAGCAACGAACGT
>QIGM01000404.1 GCA_003230795.1 bacterium | reverse complement strand
TGTAACGGGTCTGAACGAATTATGTAAAAAGCGCCCTAATTCCGGGTATCTGGCCTGGGGGGTTCAAGTAATCTGTTGGTATTTGTTCCGATTTCGCGAATAAATTACCAAATTACCGCAAGAAATATGCGGCAATTTGGGCCTAAATCGGCCGAAAATTACGAAAATACGAGGTTGAGGTCCTGGCTAGCTGGCGATACTGGTTGCTTTGCTTGAGTGCTTTGCTTGAGTTCCCAAGGTCGAGACTGGAATCTTCGTCCTTATATAAGGTGCGAGATATATCCAAGGCATGCTCCGCAGCAATAATACGACGCTCTTTCTTAGAGAGCTTACGTTTTCCGTCTCTGCGGGGAGAATCTAGGTAGCTAGGCATTAATCCGTAGCTGATATTCATCGGCTGGAAGTCTTTTCTTTCTGTATCGCTGATGTAGGCCATCAAGGCGCCAATCGCTGTTTCTTGTGGGAACTGCAACAGACTTTGTTCACGGAGCATTCGTGCCGCGTTGATTCCTGCAAGCATTCCTCCCGCTGTCGACTCTACATAGCCTTCGGTGCCGGTTATTTGTCCGGCGAAAAACAAGCCCGGCGCTTCTCTAAAACACAAGGTTGCTTCTAAGCATTTCGGGGAGTCGATGAAAGTGTTGCGATGCACAGAGCCGTAGCGGACGAACTCAACTTTCTCCAAACCGGGGAGCTCTCGAAAAACTCTATCTTGCTCGTGCCGCTTCATTCTTGTCTGGAGCCCAACCATGCTCCAGAGCGAGCCCTCAGTGTCGTCCTGACGAAGTTGCACAACGCCATACGGTCGTCGGCCAGTCTTGGGGTCGGTAAGGCCCACTGGTTTAAGCGGTCCAAACAACATTGTATCTTTGCCGCGTTCCGCCATGTCTTCAATGGGCATACAGCCTTCGAAGGGGCGAAGATTCTCTATCTTTTCGTGCTCAACAGCGAGGTTCCCCGTGTATTTCTCTGCTGCGAGAATATTCTCTACGAAACTGTAATACGCTTCTTCCGTTAGCGGGATGTTGAGATAATCATCGCCTTCACCCTTGTCGTAACGCGATTGCCGAAAGATTTTAGAGTGGTCAATAGAGTCGTGAAGAAAGATAGGACTTATCGCGTCGTAGAAGGCGAGGTTGTCTTGTGAGGTGAGTTTCTCGATTTCTTTTGTGAGTGCAAGGCTAGTAAGCGGCCCACTTGCAATAATGAGCGGGGCGTCCGGAGTGTAGTCAGGTAGTGAACTTATCTCAGCGGTATGAAGTTCTATTAAAGGATGTTCGGAAATCTTTTGATGAACGTATTGGCTGAAGCCGTCTCGATCCACTGCAAGGGCTCCGCCTGCCGGAACCTCGTTCGCCAGCGCTGCTTGCATGATCAAAGAGCCCCAAACCTTCAGCTCTTCCTTTAGTAGCCCGACAGCGTTGTGCAGCCCCGCACCACGGAATGAATTCGAACACACGAGCTCAGCGCAATACTTCGATTTGTGCGCTTTGGTGCTGGAGGTCGGCCGCATCTCAAATAGCTCGACCGATACCCCTCTCTCTGCTGCTTGCCATGCTGCTTCGCTGCCTGCGAGGCCTGCTCCAATAATCCTTAGTTTCATAGTGAGGAATCTATAGTAAAAAGGCCTGGGAGGAAAACCGCCCTAACTTTGGCAGTAGAATTCTGCGGATATATTGTTTACTATGCTGCGTCTTGATGCTCCTCGTCCTTGAGAGAGCTGAGATGATTGAAAGAGACTTTAGAGATTTTAAGGAGTTCCTGAATGGCAATTGAAATAACCATGCCGCAGCTTAGCGATACCATGGACGAAGGGACTATTCTTACCTGGCATAAGAACGTCGGTGAGAGAGTCGAACGAGGGGACGCATTGGCCGAGGTCGCCACAGATAAAGCCGATCTTGAAATCGAGTCTTTTCACGAAGGAGTTTTGCTCCAGATTCATTCTCCAGTTGGAACAACTGTAAAGGTTGGTTCTGTGATTGCCCATGTTGGTGAAGAGGGCGAAGCGGTTTCTGCCGCACCCGCAACACCCGCGCCTACTGCGCCATCACCGGCGCCTGTCGCAGCACCTGCTCCCGTTTCTCCAGCACCGGCTGCAGTAGCAACACCCGCACCCGCAGCTTCGCTGAATGGAGAGGATAGAGTTAAAATTTCGCCATTAGCGAAGAACCTCGCTCAATCACATGGCGTTGATTACAGTAGTATTCGCGGAACCGGTGAAGGTGGCAGAATTGTAAAGCGAGACATTGAGTCTGCTCTCGGCAAAAGTCTTGATACAGCAGCAGCGGCTCAGCCGGCAGCTCCCGCTGCTGCTCCATCAGCTCCTAGTAGCCAAGCGCCTACACCCGCCACTCCGGCCACAGTGCAAGCCGGCTCACAGCCGCTTTCAAAAATGCGAGCAACTATTGCTGCTCGTATGGTGCAGAGCATGACAGAGATTCCGCACTTCTATGTTTCAGGAAAGTTAGAGCTCGATGCTCTAGTGAAAATGCGAGCGAGTCTCAAAGAGCATCCGCAGTATGAGGGCATTACCTATAACCATCTCATGATCAAGGCTGCTGGATTGGCGTTGCGAGCGAATCCGAGAATTAATGCTCGCTACGAAGATGGAAGTTTGCTGCAGCCTGCAGGTATTAATATCGGTGTTATTACTGCACTTCCTGATGGATTGTTAGTCCCGGTAGTCAAACAAGCCGACAGTCTTCCGCTTGCTGATGTTGTTTCGGAAACCAATACCTTAGTGCAACGAGCTCGCTCCGGTCGACCAAAGGCTGATGACCTTCAGGGCGGAACTTTTTCCATCTCAAACATTGGGCGTTCGAAAGTTGAAGACTTCACTGCGATTGTGAATCCTGGACAGGGTGCAATTCTTGCGGTTGCTGGAATGCAGGATGAAGCGGTGATTCGTGATGGGCAACTTGCGATTGGAAAGACGATGAGGGTCACGCTCTCTGTTGACCATCGTATTATTGATGG
>QIGM01000525.1 GCA_003230795.1 bacterium | reverse complement strand
GAGACGCTAAGGCCTCGCCAAGGCGAGGTAAAAATTCAGCCGCCACTGCTTGATCCACAAGCAGTGTTTCAGCCGCATTGCACACACTTGGTCGTTGACACTTCGCGTTGATAACAATCGCTTGAGCGTCATCAAGCTTTGCACTCTTATCAACATAAACGTGACAGACGCCTTTGTAATGCTTGAGCACTGGCACTCGCGACATCTCGGCAACAGCTCGAATCAGACTTTCCCCACCACGAGGAATGACAAGATCGATTGTATCTTCTTGCTGTACGAGATCCTTAACAAGAGCTCTATCAGTAGAGCGGACCAATTGAATCGTATTTTTCGGCAATCCTGCCGCATCAGCTCCGGCGATTAGTGCGTCAGCAATTGGTTGGAATAGCGAGCTTCTTTCCCACCTCGTAAGATTACGACATTCGAGGTCTTCACACAGAGCCCCGCCGCATCCGCAGTCACGTTTGGCCGCGACTCATAGATAATCGCAATAACACCAATCGGCACCCGCACCTTAGAAATATTTATCCCGGAAGGCGGCTCATAATTTGATAATTCTTTCCCCACTGGATCAGGCAGCGCTATTAGATCGCGCAGACCCTGTACCATTGAAGCAAAACGCTGGTCTGTCAGCTTCAAGCGGTCGAGCAATGCTGTGCTTAATCCGTCTATCTCGCCCTGTTCTAAATCACGTTGATTCTCGACAAGTATTGCATCCTTGTCACTCTCGAGCTGCTTCGCCATTAACTCAAGCGCTTCATTCTTCTGTTCAGTGGTATGCAAGGCAAGTTGGAGCGACGCTTCTCTTGCTCCTCTTGCTAGTTCCAAAGCTTCATCTGTTACTAGTTCCAAAACTTCACCTGCGGCCATCATTCCTTCTCACTATTTCTTTGCGTTCTTTGCGCGATTCAAACCAAAGACCACCATGTTATCACGATGAATTACTTCATCATAATCTCGCCGGCCCAAAATCCCCGCGATATCCTTACTCGCACGCCCTCGTATCTTCTCAATTTCGCTACTAGAGTAATCAACAAGGCCACGAGCAAGCAAGCTGCCATCTATGGATTCGATATTTACCAATGCACCGGAATCGAAGCTCCCTCGCACTTTTTTAATGCCAACGGCAAGCAGACTCTTCCCACCGCTCTGCATGGCCTTACTCGCACCAGCGTCAACAACAAGGCTTCCACTAGAACGATGAAAAAACGCCAACCATTTCTTTCTCGAACTTCGAACCCCGGCATCACTATCTCCCCCGATGAGGGTCCCGATAGTGGGACTAGTAAATACTGATTTCAGAATATCCTTCTTTCGTCCATCCGCTATTAAGGTTAGCGCCCCGGTCTGTGCGATGGTTTCTGCCGCTTCCAACTTAGTTCGCATTCCTCCGACCGAGACACCACTTCCGGCTCCTCCGGCGTGTTTCATGTCTCGAGGAAGAACCTTGGGTAAATAACCCACTTTAGTCATCTGCCCCTTGGCACTAGGACGTTTAAAGCCGCTCACCGAAGTAAGAAGAACAAGGGTATCTGCATCAACCAATAGAGAAGTCAGTGCAGCAAGAGAGTCGTTATCTCCCACTCGAATTTCATCGACT
The DNA here is from genome assembly GCA_003230795.1 of bacterium. Lineage (GTDB taxonomy): Bacteria > Bdellovibrionota_C > UBA2361 > SZUA-149 > SZUA-149 > SZUA-149. The sequence goes on along the minus strand of QIGM01000525.1, from coordinate 1,542 downwards.
GAAACCACGTCATTTTCATTCACGACCGGTACTATCCCGTTTCGAAGAAGGTTCAGCAGAGTATTACGGGCATTGAGATGTCGCCCGCGATGATTAAGTAAATCGTGAGTGAGGAGGACCTGTCCGACTTGTAGTTTTTGTTTCGCGAAGAGCTCGGCATAGAGGCTCATGAGTCTCGTTTGTCCAACTGCCGCAGCCATCTGTAAATCAGGAAGACTTTTAGGACGTGCCTTTAAACCGAGCGCATCAATTCCCATACCAATCGCGCCAGAGGAGACAAGCACTACCTCGCGGCCCTCTTTGCGCAACGCGCAAACACCATTAACCAATTCTGCAATGCGAGCACGATTCGGCTTTCCTCCCCTGTCCGCTAGGAGCCGAGTGCCGAGCTTTACAACAACTCTTTTTGAGTCGCGCAAGCGGCTGCGTGCCTGCTGTTCTAATGTTTTCATCGAAACTTAGGCGTCGTCTAAACCAGACCTGGCTTGGTCATTCGTAAGAGGTCGAGCACTTTCTCCAATTCAGCTTCCGGCAGTACCGCTTCCTCTCTCGCTACTTCTCTGAGCGACTTGCCAGATTTAAAAGCTGTCTTCGCTAAAGAGGCTGCTTTGTCGTAACCGATAATTGGCGCCAGTGCTGTGCAAATCGCAATGCTCGCTTCAGCAAGTTCACCCAAGCGCTCAACGTTTGGCGCAATACCGTCCACGCACTTTGTCGCGAAATTAGTAGCACTAGTAGAAAGCAGCTCGATTGATTGGAGAACATTATGCGCCATCATCGGCATGGCAACGTTCAATTCGAAGTTACCCCCACTATGTCCGCCGATTGTTACGGAGGTATCGTTACCAATAACTTGGGCACAGACCATTAATACAGACTCTGCAATCACCGGGTTGACCTTTCCTGGCATGATTGAGGAGCCAGGCTGCACTTCCGGCAAGGCAATCTCTCCAATACCGCAACGAGGTCCTGAGCCCAGCCAACGCATATCGTTCGCAATTTTACTAAGACTACAGGCAATGGTCTTCAGTTGCCCACTCATCTCAACCAAGCCATCTTTGGCCGCTTGCGCTTCAAAATGATCTGCAGCCTCAACAAACCCAAGAGATGTTTTGCTCGCAATTAGCGCAATAACCTTACTTGCAAATTCTGGATGGGTATTTAGTCCACTACCTACCGCGGTTCCACCAAGGGGCAGCTCGAGGATACTTGGAAGCGAACGTTTAATTCTTTCAATCGCAAGCTCAATTTGGCGCGCATAACCGCCAAACTCTTGCCCAAGAGTAATCGGCGTTGCATCTTGAAGATGAGTCCGTCCAGTCTTAACGATTGCTGCAAACTCTTTTTCCTTCGCTCTCAGCGAGGTGTGGAGCAGTTCTAAGCCTGGGATAAGTCGACTGCTTAGCTCTTTTGCGACGGCGATGTGAATAGCAGTTGGAATAACGTCATTTGAAGACTGGCTGTTGTTAACGTGATCATTGGGGTGCACGTCCACTCCATCGCTTGCAAGCTCCTTCGCTCGACTCGCAATCACTTCGTTGG
>QIGM01000468.1 GCA_003230795.1 bacterium | reverse complement strand
ATACCAGTTCGCACCCCATCGTTTGAGAAGGTTTTTCGTTAACGGCGTGAATACCAGGCCTCCGTATATATAGTAGCTCGGCTGCACATCGTAGTGCTCCATGGGCACAAGCCAGTTCTCGCGATGCGGCAGATCGAGACTAAGAACTGTTTCTCTAAGCTTTCCGTCACGCAGAAAACCAAGTTTGGTTTTCTCTCCGACTTGGTGTTGTTGCACGTAGTAGAGCAAGCTGGTCCTCTCTTTGTCGCGAAACTCTACCGTGCCGTCATCTGCGATAGTGTGACCCTCTATCGAGGTCACGACATCGCCGACTTGAAGTATGTCTTTTGCGGGAGAGTTTATAATTACCTTCGTCACTAAGACGCCAGTCTCTTTCGCAGGGACTTTATGAGCTGCTCGTAAATCTGGATTCTCAAGTTTCTGCAAGCCAAGATTCAGTGACGGCACTCCGTCACGCTTGCCATCTTCAAGGTCGTCCAGATACTGGCGAAGCACTGAAACTGGAACCATGTAGCCAATATTCTCGGCCTTGTTCACATTTACCGACTGCATTACGACACCGACAATTCGGTCTTTCACCAGAACAGGGCCGCCACTGTTTCCTGGATTAATCGCTGCATCGATCTGCCCTGCGAGGAAAAAACTTGAGCTATGCGCGTAGTTGATGTGTTCGATACGGGAGACGACACCGCGAGTGGTGCTGAGGGTGTCACCACCTAAGGGGAAACCATAGACAAGGACTTCGGTCTGGGTTCTTGGCAATTTCCCTAAGCGGATTGGCTTTACACCAGCAAAGAAAGCATCGTTCTCAACTTCAAGCAGCGCGAGGTCTGCCTCGTGCGAAACTCCCAAGACTTTTGCTTCGTATCGTTTTGAGTCGCCGTAACGGCGAACTTGCACAAAGGATTGGTCACTGACTACGTGAGCGTTTGTGAGAATACGATTGCCCTCGATTACACAACCTGAGCCGGTGGAGGATCGAGGCCCAAGCATTGCCCAGGGATTGAAATAATCAGGAGAATTGTGGATCGCATATATTTTTACGATCGACTCGCGAACATCCGCCTCTGAGGACAAAGGAGAAAGGAGTAACAAGATAAACGTTAGGAATAGCAGATGCATAGATTTGCCTCTCGAGCTTAGACACTCGCGTCGAATAAATCCTCGCCGAGACGCCATTTAATTTTTGATTTCCGTTTGACCACCCATGTACTTCTGAAGTGGTTCAGGAATTCGAATGCTACCGTCTTTTTGTTGATTCATTTCTAGAAGCGGTATCAATATTCGTGGAGATGCTGCCAAAGTATTATTCAGGGTATGACAATACTGGTTTTTACCCTTGGCATTCTTATAGCGAAGCTTTAAGCGGCGTGCCTGAAAGTCATGCAAAGTAGAACAGCTATGCGTTTCGCTATAGCTCTCTCTAGACGGCATCCAGGTCTCTATATCGTTCTTATAAATTTGCCCTTGCCCCAAATCTCCGGTGCAAACCACGACAACTCGATATGGAAGCCCTAGTAGCTGCATAAAGCTCTCGGCATTACCCAATAACTCCTGATGCATGGCAGCGCTTACTTCAGGGTCTGCTTCACATACAACAACTTGTTCTACCTTGTAGAACTGATGCACACGGTAGAGGCCGCGAGTGTCCTTACCGTAACTTCCCGCTTCACGTCGGTAGCAAGGGGAGTAGCCACTGTAGCGCTTCGGGAGCTCTTCCAGGGTCAATAATTCATTACCATGAAGCGCGGCTACGGGAACTTCCGAAGTGCCGATCAGGTAACTTTGATCGTCTCTTTCATCAAGATGGTACGCCATCTCCTCTCCGCCTGGGAAATAGCCAGTGCCAGTCATAGCCTCGTAGTTGACGATATGGGGAGGATCAACAAGGCGGTAGCTGCGCTCTGATAAAAAGTCCATCGCGCAGTTCATCACGGCATGATGCAATCGTGCGCCATCGCCCTTGAGATAATAGTTCCGCGCACCGGCGATTTTCACAGCCCGCTCTATGTCGATAATATCGAGCTCGCTTCCAAGATCTATGTGGTCCTTAAGCGGGAAATCATAGGTAGGAATCTCACCCCAAGTATAAAGCTCTACGTTCTCCGAATCATCTTTCCCGACCGGCGTATCGCTCGTAGGTATTCCCGGCAATAGAAGCTGCCGAGTATTCCATTCCTCTTCTATCTCACCAAGCTCCTTCCCGGCAGACTTCACGCCGACGCTTAGCTCCTTGAGTTCCGCACGAACCCGCGCTTGTTCCTCCCCTTCGAGCTTGGGGACCGCTTTACTTTTGGAGTTTAGCTCCGAGCGCATAGATTCTGCGCGAGCACGAAGCTCGCTACGCCGGGCATCCAGCGCAAGAAACTCGTTCACATCGAAGGTTATTCGCTTATCATCGCAAGCTTTTTGGTACGCTTCGGGGCGCTTACGCAGGTCTAGAAGATCTATCATTTTTACTATCGCAAATGTTTTCCCCTCGGCACTTCGGCACCAGGGTATCTGAATATCTTGAGTGGGTTATCAAGAACGACTCTCAGATCGAGAGTTACGCTCGGTGTCAGACAGTGTTTAGCACCAAGACCACTGCCTTTTCAACGCGAAGATAGCGCAGCGAGGATAATCAAGGTAAGAAGGCTCTTTGGTTTGATAGTAATTATCTCAGAAAGCCTACTGCGGGCGGATTCGGACGCAATCACCTAATGGAAAAAAGCGTGTAGCTTTTTCTCCACTGAAGGCTGCTGCCAAAGCAAGGGGCTTTCTCAAAT
>QIGM01000544.1 GCA_003230795.1 bacterium | reverse complement strand
TTCTCCTCACCAAACACGGAACAAGAGCTCCAAAGAGCAAGAGAAGCAATTAGCAAGAGCGAATGTAGAAATCGGTTAAGCATAGCAGCTCCTCACAGCCAGTCAGAGAAAAATACCTGTTAGAAAAAAGTAGTCGAGTGCTTAGATGTTCACGCACTTCTAACTAAGGATATAGCTAAATCGAGACAATTGTTGCAACTAAATCGTAGCCGGCTACTTCCTTATACTCTACCGTACAAAAGCGTCCCGCGAGATCGAGAGAAGAAAACCCTTCGGCAGAATCAGCGTTCTCTTCAACATCGATATCGTTAATAATAACGACTCCATCGGTCTCGGGTGCCTGCCACTCAGCTCGAGCACTTAAAAGCAGGTCCGTATCTTCATGCGTTCCGTCTATCAGGACCAACTCCCTGGTTCCAACTTTGGCTTCTAGCATGCGCTGAACTACCACCTGCTGAGCTTCCATTATTCGCTCTCGTCGCTCAACTTTCACGCTCTCATCAACCTGTGCGTCGAAACTAAACGATTTCGCCTCTTCCTCTTGGGAGTAGGTAAAAACACCGACATTTGCAAAATGTCCTTCCGCGATAAAATTCTCTAGAGAATCAACATCCTCCTCGGTCTCGCCTGGGAAACCAACTATAAACGTAGAGCGAATCGCAATCTCTGGCGAGGTCGCGCGCATATGCTCAACGAGAGAGCGAGTGCCTTTCTCTCCAAGTGGACGCTGCATACGCTTCAACACTGCCCCACTACTGTGCTGTAGGGGAATATCAAGGTAATTACAGATATTCGGGCTTTCGACTATTGTTCGTAGCAACTCTTCATTCACACCAATCGGGTAAGCATAGAGCAGACGAATCCAGTACTGCATCTCGGCTGGCGCAAGCGTTGATATGCTTCGAAGCAGAGACGGAAGCTCACTTTTGATTCCTCGATTGCCAGGGAAATCACTGCCGTAAGCGGTGAGATCTTGCGCTACTAAGTTAAGCTCACGCACACCATTTTGTAGAAATCCCTGGGCTTCTTCCGTAATCGATTCTCTTGAACGAGAACGAAATCCGCCGCGAAGTTTAGGAATGATGCAAAAAGTGCAGGGACGGTTACAGCCCTCGGCAATCTTCAAGTAGGTAGAATGTTGAGCAGTTGAAACCACTCGAGGCATACTCTCGTCGTAGAGAAAATACGGTCTGCGCGCCTCTTCAAAACAGGTCTCAGTCGTCTTTGACTCCTTACCCACCTCAAGCAACTCATCAGTAGATAAAAACTGATCAACTTCCGGCAAAGACTGCTCGAGTTCGCCCTTGTATCGCTCAACCATACATCCCGCAACGACAAGCCGCCTGCAACGACCGCTTGTCTTGTAGTGAGAAAGCTCGAGAATTCGCTCAATCCCCTCCTCTACCGCTGACTGCAAGAAAGCGCAGGTGTTTACCACAATCAAATCCGCATCTTGAGGCTCCGCAATCACACGAAAACCTCTACCTCGAAGAGCACCAAGCATTACCTCGGAGTCAACCAGATTCTTGGCACAACCAAGAGTCACCATGGCGACATTGCCGGCGAAATCCTTGTCCGCATGCACACTTGGTTGGGGCAATTCTTTTGCTTTGTCTTGCCCTACGATTTTAAAAGACTGCTCACTCATGAAGACTCTCTGGTGCGCTTAAGCACTTCCGTTCTTTGATCAATAATGTCAACACCTCGAGGAATATCGAACTGAAAGCTCTTGGCAAGGTGAGCATCTTTGAACGAAATATTTTCGAAGACTATTTCAGTTTCGTTTCCACCGATATCGACAATCTTCGCTCCTCTGGGCAAATGGCTCTTTTTATCCACAAGTAGATAAAACTCATCGAGGTTCTTATCTGCTAGACCCTTGAGTTTCGCGACAGTACCAAGCTTCGACGAGCATGCGCTTTCAAGAGTAAAGCGCTCTTGAAGCTTGCCGATTCCTAGGAGAAAAGAAACGGGTAGTTTAGATGAAAAAGAGTCCTTGAACTCACCCATAGTCACTTGATTTTGCTTCGGTTGATAAAACCAAAGTGTTTTCCCGTCTGCGATGAATCTCTGTTTATCAGGGGTGAGATAATTCCAATCCATCATCCCCGGCTTTTTGAAACGAATACTACCCGTACTCTCTACTGTGTTGCTTAAACCAATAAAGTAGCTTCGCTGGCGGAACTCAGCGCTGAGGTCTTTGAAGTCATGATATCGCTTCTCTATCGCAGCGAGTAAGCCCTTGCTCTGAGTAGCTGAAAGCTTTGCTCCACACTTGAAAGCACCTTCCTCAGCAGATGCCTCGGCGGTGAATAGCGAGAGCAGAAGTATTCCTATTAAAATCCTCATCAATCCTCCGTATTGGATAGTGAACCTATCATAAAACTACTCGCCTTGTCCCATACAGACTTCCAATCAAACACCAACTGGATTCTATTCGTAGACGTCGCTAGGAGCTATATGAGTCCAATGGAAAACCGCACGCTATTGCACTAGCTGAAATCCCTCAGTCGGGCTAAATTGTTCGGCTTAGAAGGTCTTTGCACCTGGATCGTCAAAGTCTTTCAGTTTTGTTTAGAATATTCCTCGCTTTTAGGAGCATGCATACCTGATGAGCATTATTTCTGAGACCATCGCTACTTCGTTTTCTTCTTCCGGTTCTTCCGGTTCTTCCGGAAAATTCTTGCGAGGAAAATTCTTGCGAGGGAGCCGTAATGTAGTGCTCCTTTCCACGGTATTTCTCTTTACTGCCTGCTCGGCGTTCTCGG
>QIGM01000349.1 GCA_003230795.1 bacterium | reverse complement strand
TTCAGAGCCAGCGATGGATCGTTTTCGAATTTTCGCAATGTTTGAACTTCCGAAACGAGTTTCTCTTAATTCTAAGCAGGAGCAGCTACTGCGAGAAGCGCTAAGAAGCAAGATTGAGGTCTTACTGCTTGGGGCAAGAAAAAGAGATAATGTTCGATTTGCTGATTTGCTGTCAAAAATTTACTCAGCGACAGAAGATCCAGTGGTAACTTGGTCAAACGCTGTTCCTGAATTGGCTCTATTGCTGCAGGATGAGATTTTGGTAGCTTAGACCATTGCTGAGGCAAATGAGCCGCCAAGCAGAACTAGCAGAGAGAAGGGTATGAACTCACTATCCGGTTTGTTATCAGGGCATACGATTCTTAACACCCGGGCAAGTTTGCAATCGCAGGAGCTAACGTCGCTTCTTCAAAGTGCTGGCGGCACTGTTTGCGAATACCCTTGTCTAGAATTTATTCCAACTTTCGATGCTGAGCGCTTCAAGGAAATCGAAAGTCGAGTAAATGAGGATACCTGGCTACTTTTTACCAGTGCCGTCGCTGTGGATATGCTTGCAGTTGGTATGTCTGTGAAGAACCATCGCCTGGCCGTAATCGGTAAAAAAACCGCCGAGCGAGCAGCTCAGCATGGAGCGAGAGTGGAGTTCGTCTCTTCCGTTTCGAATTCAGAAGCTTTTGCTGAGCAATTCTTAGAGTATCTTGCTGAGGTAGGATCAAGTTCCGGTGTGCTTCTTCTTAGGGGAAGTAGCGGTTCGAATGTGCTGCCGAAAGCCTTAGCAAAGGCTGGCGTATCGAGCGTGGCCATTGATATTTATGATAGTGTAATGCCGACATCTTCTCTTGAGCTTACCGCCGGTCTTTTGGAGAGAGTGCCGACTCTCAGCTTATTAAGCTTTACGAGTTCGGACATTGTGCGAAATTTCGTTCATAGTCTAAGATCAGCACCGAGCGCGCTTGAGCAACTGAAGTCTTTACCTGCTGTAGTTATCGGTGAGAAAACAGAACTCACTGCTAGGGAGTGCGGCTTTCGTGAAGTTATTGTTGCCGCAGAGCCGACAATTCAAGAAGTTGCACGATCGCTAATTGGGCGAGCGAATCTCTAGCTCTTTAGGCCGCAGAATTCGAAAAAACGATTGATGTCCTCCAAATTTTCGAAAAGTGCATCAGCTTCGAATGCTTTCAGTTGTTCCGTAGTGTAGCGACCGGTGGCAACTCCGATAGTGCTAGCCCCAAAGGCTTTTCCTGCTTCTATGTCCTGCGGCGCGTCTCCGATCACAATTACATCCCTTGATGGAACTAGATCGCCAATTGAGTAATGAGCCACTGCGCGCTCAGCAGATATCCGCACAATTTCAGCTCGTTCTATATGGTCAGAACCAAATCCACCGACAGGGAAATACTGTGCAAGCTCTCCACGACGAAGTTTTACATACGCCGCTTCTTCGACATTTCCCGTTTCAAGGGCGAGGGCTGCGTTAGCGCTATTATGTAGCTCCTCACATAGTCTCAGCACTCCGAGCAGGACTTGATACTTGTTGCAGGAGGCTAGGATCGGCTCAAGGCGAGAGGTGTAGCCCTTCGTTAGTTCTTCGTATTCTTCCTCTGATACTCGTCGGCCAAGTGTGGCAACACAGATTTCTTGTACGATATCGGGGTCGGTGCGACCGTGAGGTTCTGTGTTCCCCCAACAGTGAGCAATGCCGAACTGTTCTTCAAAAGCTGCCTCAAAAGCCGCTTCAGAGCTTGGGCCAGCCTTGATTAGGGTCCCGTCGATATCAAATAAGAGTAGTTTCATTGCACCTGGAGAAGATCTGTATTTTGAGTAACTTTATCGTATTAGGGAATAGCTGGGAAGGAGTTGGTCGCCTTTGCTCGGTTTTTTTGGATGCCTCCCCCTGTCTATGTTAAAGCTACATCCTCTAAACCAACCACAGCTTCGGTATCGATTTGTCCGCTGAGAATACTTCACGCATATCACGACCTGAGAGTCCGCTTCACTCTGAGGAGCTTGCGCGCTTAAATCAAGCGCATGATGCTCCGCTACGTCTAGTAGCAGAGGGGCGTAGCAATATTTTGTCCCGCTTTGTTTCTAGAATACGTCGTTTGTTATTTTCCGAATACGCCGCTGAGCAGTCACGCTTTCAAGGTGACTTAGTCCGGGTGCTAAATCGCCTCAGTAGTTTAGAGGATAAACGATTATGGCGAATGGATGATGAGCAGAAATCTGCCTTGGAATCTCTAGAACGTCGATTGTTGTTCGAGGTTCAATCAGAGAAGGATTTTCTACTTGGTAATCTGACCGTATTAGGCTCAAGGCTAGAGCGCCACGAAGAGGAGCTAGAAACTTTAGGCGCGGTTAGTCGTGGACTGGAGCGTATTATTGGTCGATTGAGCTCGCCTGATACCGCAGTTGTGTCTGAACAGGGAACTGATGCGACTGCGCCGCCTAGTGGTGCCAGCAGAAACTCTGCGCTGGCGCATGACTACCGATATCTTCTTTTGGAGAATCGATACCGTGGTAGCGAAGAAACGATTAGTAAACGTCTCGAACCTTACGTAGAGAATTTTAAAGGTGCTTCAGCTCAAGTGCTGGAGATTGGTAGCGGAAGAGGGGAGTTCCTTGAGCTTTTGCGTGAGGCTGGCGTTGCCTCGTACGGAATAGAGATCGATACAGCGATGATAGAGCGCTGTCAGGAGAAGAATCTTGACGTGAGAGAGGCAGATGCGATTTCCCACCTGCGTAGTCTTGACGATGGCTCTTTAGGCGGCCTTATTG
>QIGM01000041.1 GCA_003230795.1 bacterium | reverse complement strand
TTCGCTCGGGATGACTACTGTGAATGACTTTCGCGAAAAGGGATATCTTCCAGAAGCGCTGGTGAATTTTCTTGTTCTGCTTGGATGGTCTCACCCTGAAGAAAAAGAGCAACTCAGTATCGAAGAAGCGATAGACGCCTTTGAAATTGAGCGAGTGAATCAGACTGCGGCGAAGTTTGAATTCCCGAAACTCGATTTTCTTAATTCTTGGTGGATAAGGGAGCTTCCCGAGGAGCGAATCGCTGTAGACGCGAGGAAGTTTGCCTCAGCCTACGAGGATAGTATCTCGCAGCGAGGTGAGGTGTATTGGCAGGAAGCCATTTCCGCGAGACGGCACCAACTTACTACTCTTTCCGACGTGGACGCTTACGCATCTCTACTATTCTCCCTCACACTCGAGGTTGATGAGGCAGCAAAAGAACGCTTTGCTCCTGCGGAAGCTAAGGAAGGATTCAAAGTGGTGATTGCCGCTTGGCGCGCCTTGCTTGAAGAACGTGTCCTTGAGGACGGTCGCGATTGCTATACCAAAGTGCAGTTTAAGGAAATGCTCAAGACGTTAAAGAAATCGCTAAGCGTTGATGCGAAGACGGTCTTCCAATCGCTTCGTGTTGCATTAACTGGAACTCTCTCTGGTCCCGATCTTGATGTCTTGGTTCCCCTCGTTACGCGAGAGACGCTGCGCGAGCGCGCGTCTGGAATTGAAGAGGCACTCGCCTAGCGAGCTCTCCCGCATGAGTAAGATCGAATTACCAGAGAACGCATTAAAAGTCGCTGAGACTGCAGAAGTTGAACAGATTTCTATTTCCAGACATCCTTCTGGTGCTTGGGCAATTATCGTAGTGCATGACACCACCCTCGGGCCTGCTCTCGGTGGCTGTCGACTTCGTAAGTATCCAACTCTCGCCCTCGCCACGCGCGACGCCATCGGGCTCGCAGAAGGCATGACTTTCAAGAGTGCACTTGCAGACCTTCCGCTAGGTGGGGGAAAAGCCGTATTGCTTGAAGATCGTAACCTTGTCGATGGTCGAGTGGAGCTTTTCCAATGGTTCGCGGAGAGAGTGAATGAGTTCGGAGGACGTTACGTTACCGCAGAAGACATGGGAACGCGTGTCTCAGATATTGAGGTAGTAAAAGAGCGTTGTCAGCATGTCACTGGAGTTGATTCAAAAAATGGCGGTGGAGGTGACCCCTCTCCGTGGACTGCACTCGGAGTGTTTCAAGGCATGCGAGCGAGTCTTGAGAGAGTGTATGGGAGTGATGATTTTTCAGGAAGAACTGTCGCGATTCAGGGTGTGGGCAATGTCGGTCGCTTTCTCCTAGATCACCTAAGCAAGGCAGGTGCGAGAGTTGTTGTTGCTGATACTCGCAAGACGGAGCTTGAGGAGCTAGGCCGGAAATACGAATTCCAAGTAGCGTCAGTTGATGAGATTCTCACAATGGAGTGCGATATTTTGTCTCCTTGCGCGGTGAGTCATGTGCTGAGTGAAGAACTAATACCTAAGCTTCGTTGCCGAATCATTGCTGGCGCTGCCAATACGCAGCTTGAAGCGAGATCTGTTGAGAAAGATATTGCCGCGAAGAATGTACTCTATGCGCCTGATTTTGCTATAAACTCTGGCGGCGTGATACTCTGTGCTGATGAGCGAGAGGAAGGTGGATACTTAGAGTCGCGCGTTCGAGAACGTGTTTTGCGGATTTACGAAACAACCAAAAAAGTTTTCGAGCAAGCCGACTCTTCGAACATGCTGCCCGGTGAAGCAGCGCTTTTTCTTGCAAAGCAAAAAATTGAGAATGCGAAAAGCAAGTAGCGTTTCTGCACTTGCTTCGACGCCCCTGTTGCGAACTAGAATCCTGTGGCTCTCGAACATTTTTCCCTTGTCGATTCCTCTACAAGCTTTCAGCTAAAGAGCGCTTACACGCCTTCAGGCGATCAGCCTGAGGCTATTTCTCAGATTCTCTCATATTTGCAGAACGAGCGAGAGCGTATCGTGTTGCTTGGGGTTACCGGTTCCGGAAAAACCTTTACGATGGCGCATACGATAAACACTCTCAATCGACCGGCGCTTGTGCTTGCACACAATAAGACTCTCGCAGCGCAACTCTACTCGGAGTTTAGTGAGCTTTTTCCCGAGAACGCAGTTCGGTACTTTGTTAGTTACTACGACTACTACCAGCCAGAGGCTTATGTGCCGGCATCAGATACTTTTATCGAGAAAGACGCCTCGATAAACGATGAGATTGATAAGCTGCGTCATGCAGCGACGAAGAGTCTGCTTGAACGCCGCGATGTTATTGTCGTTGCTAGTGTAAGTTGTATTTACGGTCTTGGGGCTCCGGAGAGTTACTTCAAGATGATGCTCTACCTTGAGCGGGGCGATACTATCGAACGAGGAGATCTGCTGAAGAAACTTGTCGAGCTGCAATTCACTCGTAATGATGTGGAGTTTGTTACCGGAACTTTTAGGGTGAGGGGTGACGTAGTTGAGATTTGTCCTGCTTCTGAAAGCGACAAGAGCATCCGCATAGAATTGTTCGGCGATGAGATTGAAGAGCTTAGTGAAATCGATCGCTTAAGCGGCAAGGTGTTGCGCTCGCTCCAACGCGCCTGTGTGTACCCGGCTAGTCACTTTGTTACTGCAAGAAAGGATGTGGAGAGGGCGATAGTTAGTATTCGAGAGGAACTCGAAGGGCAACTCGTGGCTCTCGGTAGAGCAGGCAAGACTCTCGAAGCCCATCGCCTAGAGCAGCGAACGCTCTACGATCTTGAACTGCTTAATGCGA
>QIGM01000148.1 GCA_003230795.1 bacterium | reverse complement strand
AGGGCGCACTCTAGGTGTGGAATATCTATCCTCACGTTGAGGATTTCCTCGGACTCAACAATCAACTCAAACCGACAAAGCGCTTGTGGCCTAATTCGCTCGAGCAGTTCTGCAATCTCTTCGCGAATATCGAAGACGCGAGTAGCCAAAACATTCTTACCCGAATAATTCAGCATCTGTGTGGTAAGAGCGCTTGCTCGCTCTGCAGATTCTCTAATTCGCGACAAGCGAACATGCACGGGTGAATCTGGTGCCAATTCCCGTTCAGCGAGAGCCACGTTCCCACTTACGCCTAAAAGCAGATTGTTGAAATCGTGCGCTATCCCACCAGCAAGCGCAGCCAAACTCTCTAACCGCTCCATTTCAGCAATTCGCAAGCTGACTTTGCGACGCTCTGTTTCGTTGCGCACTCGCTCTATTTCAGCTCCAACTCGGGCACCTAGGATGCGTAAGGAAGAATCAATGGCAGCATTCGCCACAAGCGGTTTCTTATCGCAAAGTAACAGAAAACCGATTGGACGTTGGTCCGAATCGAGCAGCACGAGACTGGCGAAATACTCCCCCTGCAGTCTGTCAAGAAGCGGCTGACAGTAAAACGAATGCCGTTTGCTACTTCCTCCGACTAAGATCTCGTTGTCATTCAAACGAAAAATCAATTTCGGTTCCAAGGCAAAGCGCTCACCCTGGAGTAATCCCCCGGCACTGTGGACTATCGCCTCGGAAGCGCCAGAGCTCTGCACTTCAGCGATCACCGCATGCTCCACCGAGTGCACTCGTTGCAGGTACTCGCTCACCAACTCAAACAGCTGAGCTCCAAACCCGCAGGATAAAACCGCGGCCATCTCCCTAAGTCCCTCCTCGGCTTTTCTCCTTTCGGTAACATCAGTTGCCACACCAAGAAGCGCCGCTGGCTCTCCTCGCTCATCGAGTAACGGCCTCTTCACCGTTTGCATGAACCTTACTCGACCTGATGCATCAACCAATACTTCATCGAGAAGTACTTTCTGATTTTTTGATTGCAAAATTTTCTTGTCTAACCTTCGAGCTTCCTCGACCTCTTCTGCATCTCGATTAAGATCAACATCACTGCTTCTAAGCAAACGCTCCTTGCTAACACCATACACATCGGCCACCGCCTGATTAACTAGAACAAAGCGACCCTCGCTATCCTTTGCGTAAATCAGATTCGGATTGAGGTCTATGACCTGTCGAAGAAAGGTTCTCTGCGCCGCCAGCTCACGTTCTACTTTCTTAACTTCGGAAACATCGACCGCAGTACCAGTCGCTCCAACTACGCGTCCGCTGGCATCTCGCACAGCGATTGCGTTAAATCTCATCGAGATACGCTGGCCGTCTTTACGAACGTGCTCAGTTTCATACGAAACGCATTCTTCTCCTTGTAGAATCAAGGCGAACGCTTCTTTATCTATTAGCGCTCGGTCTTTTGTAGAGTAGTCCGTAAAAGATCTGCCGAGCATTGCTTCTCTTTCGTAACCGTAAATCGCATAAGTGGCAGAGCGATTTAGGAACGTCCACTTTCCATCCAAATCTAGCGACCAGATCAGATCATTCGAAAGCTCGACAAGCTCTCGATATGTTCGCTCGCTCTGCTGCAACGCATCAAAACTTACTCTTCGCTCTGAGACGTTACGTAGCTCCAATAACACTAAGTGTTCGGGCAGAGTTGGTACTGAAATTTTAGTCAGCCATAAATGATAATAAGCGGCACTAGCTTGATTCGTGAATATTTTAACCTCCGCTTGATACTCTTGACGTTGGCCGCTCGCAATCTCCTCAAGTGCCAACAATAAGGCTTCAGGTTCTTCGACATTAAGATAACTGAGCAGTTCCAGGCGATCGCCCGTATCAGTGGATCGTTCGAGTAGCGCAAGCAAAGAAGTATTCGCAATCAAGCCACGGCCAGAGGCTTTGAGAACTGCTTTCGCAGTAGTGCTTTCGACAAACAAAGCCCGGAAGAAGGTATCTCCCTCGAGCAAGGCATTCACACCTTCTACGGCGTCCATTGCAGGGTAAGTTTCTTTTGTCGTCGTAAGACTCGACTTCATCGCTGCAGAGGATTTCTTCACGCTATCTCCCTGAAAAGTTATTCCGGCTTTGCCACCAACTTCTTATATTCGCTCACTTCGACCACTGACGAAAAAATCTGGCTAGGCGCTGTCAGGAAAAGGGGAACCTTTGGTATAGATCATCTAGTATTGTTCCAGTTGCGAAGACCTTACTCAACGACCTTAGAAAGATTTTTTCGTAACTATTTCCAATCTACGATTTCGTTAAAGTTAAATTAATCTTGGACAGAGCGCTTCTTAGTCCTAAACTAGGACATCGCTAGGGCTGTTCTCTGCATAAAGCAGCTACTACTTTAGTTGTAATTAAGGTCCTAAGTTCGGAAATAGCGCGTTTAGGGGGAGTAGGCTCAGAATTGTGAGTCGATCCTTAGTAGATAACTCATCTATCAAGACTGAATCAGAAACTTAGAGACCCCGATAATTTATGCCTACTTCACTAACGACAAAGCAGCGTTCATATCTATCGCTTTTTTTTCTCCTCCTTCTTATTCCGCTCACCATAGTTGAGAGCTGGGATCTTCGGGGCGAATCCACTCCGCCTAAAAGCAAAAAGGAAAGCCAGACAACTGCGCCTGCTTTTGAGCCTATCAAGAAGTACGAAGAAACTGTTCTTCTCTTCCAGATTAAGATGCTTGTCGGAGGACTTGTATACTTCGATACCGCGACATCAACACTTCCACCGGGCTTAGAATCAA
>QIGM01000192.1 GCA_003230795.1 bacterium | reverse complement strand
AATGATGTGTGCAAAATAAAGAATGCGGCTAAAGAACCCAGCAAATAACTACATGGTCTTTGCTGCATTTTGACCACGGACATCATTGTTTAAGGCCGTATCTTCTAAGGAAATGGGCAAAAACGCAATCCCCTCCTGAACAAACCGTTCTTTTTTATCAACAAATCCCCTCACCAAGCTAACAAGCGGGTTTGAGCTCGAAATTTGCTCGGCATCTCGTAGCATCCACCCAAGTTTCTTCGGTTGATTCCTCCACCAAGTGAGCTGCCGCTTCGCGAAACGCCGAGTGTCTCTTTTCATCAATTCAATCATCGCCTCAAGCTCAATCTCCCCGCGAAGGTGCTCGCATACATGCCGGTATCCGATAGCGCCAAAAGGCGGAGAGGAGGCCTCGTATTTCTCAAGCAGAGTTTTAACCTCAGACAGCAATCCCATATTAAACATTTCATCTACACGTGCATTGATTCGATCGTAGAGCGTCTCTCTTTGCACCTCGAGATGTAATACCAGCGCCGTAAAAAGCGGTTCGGCGAAGCCATGTTCTCGCTGAAGACTGCTAATCCTCTCACCAGTTGATAAGGCGACATACAAAGCTCGACGCACTCTGTGTCGGTCTGAAGGATGAAGCGCTTCCGCACGTTCCGGATCGAGACTGCGCAGCCAATCATGCATAGACTCATTCGGGTCTAGGCCGTTTGCGTCTTCAAGAAAACTAGCTTCCCTTGCCTCTACTTCCTGAATGATTTCAGGAGCGATTTCGTCAATCGCCACAAGTCCACAAAGCATAGATTGAACATACAAACCCGTGCCGCCGACCAAAATTGGCACAGCTCCACGCTCGAGTATCTCACTGACAATCGCTCTCGCTTTTTGCAAATACTGGGCGACATCAAACGCTTCGCTAGGTTCTTGTACGGAAAACAGATGATGTGGAACGCGCTGCTGTTCTTGCACGCTTGGCTTACCAGAACCGATATCAAAGCCTTTGTAGACCTGGACAGAATCCGAGTTTACGATCTCCCCACCAATTGCTTCAGCTAGCTCAAGCGCAAGTGAGGACTTGCCACTGGCGGTCGCGCCGGTCAGAACTACTATTCTTGGGGGAGTCATGAATTACTCACGTGCGACTAAAACTGCGTACGTCCAAACTGAGCCTCTAGCTCTGCTTCGGAGAGACGAATCAGCACGGGTCGGCCGTGCGGGCAAAATGACGAAGCTTCTGCCTGCTCAAGCGCCTCTACTAAACTATAGGCTTCTTCAGCGCCAAGCTGCCGGCCACTTCTAACTGATCGATGACACGCAAGACGAGCAAGGGAGGCATCGATCGCTTTATCGATCACGACGTTTGGATTTCCCCACTCCGGAACTGACAGCAAATCTCTCAGTAGAGTTTCTGCCGACAAATTCCCTAGCATCGCAGGAAGCGACCTCACAATAATGGCATTATCACCAAAGCGTTCGCAGTCGAGCCCTAAGTGAACAAGCGAATCACAAACGGAGTCGAAGCGCTGCAGATCCTCGCATCCAAGCTCTATGGTTTCAGGAACCAACAAACCTTGGCTTTGAATTGCACCATCAAGGTATTGCGTCTTAAGACGAAAAAACGTTACCCGCTCATGAGCTGCATGCATATCAACTATGACAAGCTGAAAATCATGTTCAAATAACAAGTAGAGGTTCATCACCTGCCCTAGATAGCGCGCCTCGCAGAGGCTAGCGCTGACGGGGGCACTCTGCCCCTCCAGCTCCAGATTGTCATTCAAAGAAAACTGCTGCGTCGCAACTTCAACGGGAGTAGACGAAGGCACTGCCGGCGTGACTGAAAACTGCGGCGTTAGATGCGCGCGCTCAGCCACCGCGGTACCGGAAAAGGCTGCGGACGTTGAAGGGCGAAATGGCGCACGAGTTTGAATACTCTGCGCATCATCCAATGAGGCTGTTGCTGCCTCTCCTGTTACCTGCGGAGCCCCCCCAATTACCTGTGGAGACAAGGAATGTGACCCAATCGCCTCGGCGATACTCTCGACAACCGCGGCAAAGACTAACTGCGGATCTCGAAAACGTACTTCTGACTTCTGCGGATGAACATTCACATCTACGACTTTCGGTGGGACCGACAGAGAAAGAACACCCGTTGGATATTTTCCAGGCTTTAAAAAACTACCAAAGCCTTCCCTCACTGCCCTAAGCAGCAGACGATCTCGAACAGAGCGGCCGTTCACCAGTAAACGAAGCCGGCTACTACTAGAGACCGAAGAGATCGCCTGACTAATAACTCCGTTCACCTGGAGTTCTTCCTCCCCCATCCCAGCTTGATAGCTCACATGAATTGGCTTGCCGCTTATTAATCGAAGCTCACTCACGCGCTCACTAAATCCCTGAACCGGAGGATAACAAGCAAGCTCTTGCCCTTCAGACACAAGCGTAAAACGACGTGTTGGGTAGGCCGCCGCAAAGTCCTGGAGAAGTGTCTTCACATGTCCCAACTCCGTATTTGCTGTGCGAAGGAATTTCTTTCTTGCTGGAACGTTAAAAAACAGACTCCCGACTCGTATTCGAGTTCCCTTCGGCAGCTCACGTGAAACTACGTCTCTTAGCCGGCCCCCTTGAATAGTAATTTCTACGCCCTGATGCGCCTCCGCCTGAGACTGCAAGCGAAACTTCGAGACAGACGCTATCGAGGGCAAGGCCTCTCCTCGAAACCCTAGTGTCCCTACCCCTTCAAGATCGGCAGTGGTTCGAATCTTAGACGTCCCAAAACGCTCAATCGCTAAAAGCGCATC
>QIGM01000362.1 GCA_003230795.1 bacterium | reverse complement strand
GCCGGCCAAAGAACTTCCCAGCATTCTTAGCCTTGAGCTCGCGGTAACGTATCGAGCTTTCGATTCTCGGACTTCTCACTTCTCGCTCGGGATTAGGAACTGAAGGTTTAAAGTCAGCACCAAAAGCGGCCTTCCTGACTCGGCTAAATCCAAACCTAGATTCTGGCTGCCGGTGACACTGAGAGCCAGTTGGCACATTGCTAATTCGCACTCGTTGTCCACCGCGCTCAAGACATCGCCAAATCTCTTCAGAGATGGCCATTGAATGGCAACAAAGCAATAGGCCGACGATACTTAGTAAGTGATAGATTCGCATGCGAGCCTAATCGCAGCGTCGGCGTATTAGTTGTCGGGGAAAGAGGCCACTGCTCGAGAAAAGTCCGAGAGCCTATCAAATTCGAGGGCCTGTCGAAGTAGCGGACGAAAAAGAAAAGGAATTACATCACGAAGGTAAGCGCGAAAAAAGTAGAGGCCAATACAAGCCCCGCATAAACAGAAGCCAACGAAAAGGTATTCGCCACCTCAATAATTGCTGCACGTTCTTTAGACTGGATCATTACCGCATCCTCCTTGTTTCACGGGAAACTCTAGTGCATCTAGCCAAGAATTTCCACCCACATCCTCTATATATTGATATGGCCCCTTTGAGGGTAGTCGTAAACAGATAGTAGTAACTTCAATAATTCTAACTACTTACAAAAGCAGCTCTGTATGCACATTTACACGCCTAGACGGCATAACATTAGTGTAGAGAACGACATTGTACTGCTCTGCGAGATCTTAATCAAAAGGGACTTAAACGAACGGAGAATATCAATGAGTAAGTCATACGCGTTTTTCACCTTAGCCAGCCTCGGCGGCGCGATTTTCTTTTTCAACTCCAATGCGCTCATCGCATTGCTCTGCTTAGCGCTCTTCGTCGGCTGCTGCTATGGAGCCGGTTTAATCGGCTAGAAAAACGCTCCAAGAGCAGATCCGCAAGAGCTTACCGGTAGCCTAAGCTCGAGTAGTTGCTGCCCTCGGGATACAAACCCTCGCGGGATACAAACCAAGACAGCGAAGGTGTCTGTGCAGAGGGGAAAGAAAAAGGCAGGAAAGGAAAAAGGCAGAAGGGGTGGCGGCTAATTCTGAAGGCCCTACTGGGATGAGCAATCCTTCAAAGACATCACGTCTGGAAGGACTGAGCAGTAAGGTCCCCAAAAAAGGAAACTCGCCTGAGGGCAGAGCACGAATGACCGACATCAAGTTCGGTTTAAATACAATAGTATTTTTTTGTGCTTCTAAATTTTAGTGATTCGTTTTCACGAATCGTTCCTGCTTTTCGAACAGCTTTGTTGCGTATAAATACTGCTTTCACAGTATTGTCATCACTGCTTGCGCAGCGATGTAATCGTGCTGTACGAGCCGCCGGTCCACCCCTTCTTGAGAGTAAAGACTACCATAGTCGAGGAGAGATTAGTGAAAAAAATGACCCCTTCTGGCACCAGCAATTCCCTACCAATAACTCTGTGCAGTAGAGAAAAATCTCGACTAAGTGCAGCAATTGTATTCGTTTTCTCTATTCCCTAAATAGCTCCTAGCAAATGATCGATGGCTTTTAATTTGTGATTTTCCTTGTTCACGATTACTCCAACAACGTCTATTCGTACCGCAGGACGCCATCTTCCGGGGTAATGCTGTCTCAGATAGGCCTCAGCAAGGCGTCTCACCTGGCTCTGCTTATCATGCGTCACATTGGAGAGGAGTCGATGTTCGGCCTGCGCTGAGTCAAATCTCGTCTTTACCTCAACGAAAACAAGCTCTTTGCTGTCTTTCGCTATGATATCTAACTCCCCAATTCTGCAGCGCCAGTTTGTCTCCAGCATGCGCATACCTTTCTTTCGGAGATACTTTCGCGCATATAGCTCACCAAGCGCACCCAACTCGACATTGTTGAGTTTCTTTCTTCTTCGACTAATCATCCAACCTTCAGGAAACAAAGACAGAACCGCCCAAACGGATCGTCCAATTTGTATCGCTAGCTAATCGCGAAATAAGACGAATTGTTTCTAGAAACATTGACGAAGATTGATAACTGGCGACATTAGACTAAATCGGGAGATTCTTGCGAAAGACTCCCGACGTCGCTTAACACATGAGGCAAAGGGCCAGCCAAGGCACGATAATGTAAATCGTATCTTTTGCGGATAGAAACCGCGGGTGCATGCTAGTGCCAGTATTTTCTGTTTGGGGGCAAAAAGAGGTATGATCTCTTTTTGCCCCACTTTGTTACAAATCGTTCAACCTTTATGAAGATTCGAAGAAACGGATAATTCAGTTCTTCCTGACATCCAACTCAACACTTCCATCTGCAGGAGCCCGGACCGCCCAATTTGTTCCGAAGTAACGAGTGCCCGCCCCTTTCTCATCATCAGTAGATGCGAGCCGAACGTATCGTGGTCCAACATCTACATAGGCCATATCATTCTCCTCGACGAGTTTAAGCATAGGTCCTCGCCCATACATCATGCCAAGGTTGACTTCAGTATCACCTTCGCCGCGCATAACAATTCTAGGCCACGACTTAGCAACTTGGCTACTTAGACCATAGGCATCGAGGGTAATAGCCGCATTGCCATTGTGGTCAAGCACTTCGATGCGATTCGTACGAACCACTCGACTTCGGCTCACCCAAAGCTTGTCAGCAACAACTCCAACACTCAAGAGCAGCAGCCACACCATCATAAACTTTTCTCGTTTCGACATCGGAATTTCCTCCAAACAAAAGGAACTGGAAAAACAATCTAAAACACTT
>QIGM01000106.1 GCA_003230795.1 bacterium | reverse complement strand
GCAAGGCCGCCAGACTTGCCATACCCTTGAGCCCAAAATGCGGCGCTTCGCTCATCGTTGAAAAACTTAGCCGTTATTGAGGGATTACACTCTAGCGCCTTGAGAATAGGAATGACTCGTGCACCTGGGGAGATGCACAAGATGTCCACACCGGCTCTTCGCAGTTCTTCTACAATCAGATAAGCCTGGAGATGAACTCGGCTCTCGAAAGGTATTTCCTCAAGTGTCTTCACTGTACTCATTGCATGGGCAAGACTTTAGGCTAATATAGTCATCACAACGGGGATGCTCAGCAATGCACTCTAAGACCGCTCCCAGAATATTGTATACCTGGATTTCTCAATATGTAAAAAAAGCGCTCACCTCTATCACCGATAGACGCTGAATACTACTATGGAAATAGAAGCCGGACTGGAAGAAAAGGTAGCTTCAATGATGAAGCGCGCCGATAAGACGCTGCTCAACAGTCTCGGCATCGAGTTCACCCTGTTGTCAAAGTCTCGATTACTAGCCCAAATGCCGGTCGATGAGCGCACGCGCCAGCCGTTTGGGCTGCTCCATGGCGGTGCCTCGGTTGCACTGGCAGAAACACTGGCCTCCGTCGGTGGATGGCTTAATGTAGAGGGTCCTGGAAAAGCTGTCGTTGGAATCGAAATTAACGCCAATCATGTTCGCTCGGTTCGCTCAGGAATCGTCGCCGGTGAAGCAGAACCAATACACATCGGTGGAAAGATCCAAGTTTGGAAGGTCTCTATTACCAATGAAGACGGCGAGCTTGTTTGCGAGTCTCGCTGCACCTTGGCGATAATAGCTGGATAGGATTCTACTTACCTGGTCGTACGAGTAGCTGATAAACAAAATCAGGGACAGCATCTGCTTTCGGTTCTTCACGCCATAAAAAGAAAGTCATTAAGCTTCCGCTATGCTTAAAATTTTGCATCTCGATTGCAAAATCAGGATGTGTACTAATGACATATGCGTTTCCTGAAGAATGTGCGTAATTCGTTAGCGGAATGGCTCGGTTGATCTGATCTTCTTTACCCAAACTATTATGCTCCGACCATTCAAGTATGTCATTGTAAGCAAAATTCTCTGCAGGCTTTACGTTTTCCGATAACTCGAGCATCAATCGTGCGTAACTAAATCCAGCAACACGCGCATTCAGATCTGGCGCGTAATAGGCACTTAAATTTGAAATTGGTATGCGACGATAGACATCTTTAATACTCGCTGAGACACGCAGACCGTGAATCTTTTTTGAGCGAAAAGACTTATCAAAAACCGCCACCTCTAGAGAGCTGGGCTCAAATTCTTGAATCGCAACTAGCATACAGGGCGCGCTAAATGTTTCCGGAGATTCAAAACTTGCCTTCCCACTATAGCGCGAAAAAACCTCCGCAAAGTTACTAGCGAAATTGCTGTTTCCCTTGACGCAATGCCTCAATTGCCGAAGGTAGGTTTTTTTCAGACTTTCATAGCGCACGTTCTCGCCACGTTGGAAATTCTTCAATGGCTTCAACTGAGAGGTAATATCAACAAATTTGGTAGAAGAATCAGATTTAAATTGCTCAACAAATTCGCGTTGCGCATCCGCTTTTTCTGCGAGAAGTGGCGCAGGAATC
This sequence comes from bacterium, assembly GCA_003230795.1. GTDB lineage: Bacteria > Bdellovibrionota_C > UBA2361 > SZUA-149 > SZUA-149 > SZUA-149. Next base: position 1,174 of record QIGM01000106.1, on the reverse strand, counting down.
AGAAACAGTAAAAACAAAAGCAAGGCAAAATAAATTCTTATCATTACTTCTTTTTCAACCTCTTTTCGCGTTCTCTATCTATAGCTGCCTGTAAGCCAGGAGGAATTCCTATACCCCGCTCTTCACACTTGCCTTGATCTTCTCGCGGTAAATTAATCATTATTTCACGTTTCGCAATTTTTGCGGGCATGCTCCTAATTTTAGTGTTGAGATGTTGTACCCTAGCAATTACTTCTGACGTCACCCCCCCGTCTTGAGCGATGTCATGGAGATAGCGCTCAGCATCAGCATAATCTTCTTCTTCGATAGAAGTATCGAAACCAATGAGGCGTTCTCCATCGATCAGAAAGTAATGGAAGTAATAGAGCTTATCCGTTGCCTCAGAGATTCGCTTCCCTCCAAGTAATCGTTTCGTTCTTCCCTTGATATAACGATTCCCCACGTCAGCTAAATCGAGAACCGGTTTATTCTTACAACTATTTGTCTCTGCCGTATCAAGACAAAGATACAAGCCTACATGTTGGGCTTGTGAGAGTTGGGGAATTCTAAAGCGAAACTTTGCACCTGAGCGAAATTCATCTCGAGTAATTACATGATGTATGGATTTAAATACCCCTCTATCCGGACCCAAAGGCTCTAAACTCAGCACCAAGCGCGGCTTAGTTGTATAATTTAATTCCGTTCGAATAATATCGAAGTCCCCTTGCATGCAGCGAGGCTCAGCGTAAAACTGAACTGAAAAGTCGTAATTATTTTGGATCTTACCCATTCTGACAAATCGCGCTCTGAGGCTCTCAGGAGCATCCTCAAGTAAGACCTCAGTATGCAAATTCGTGAACGTCGATTGCCTCGTCCCTGAAAATCGAAAGGTTGCTGTATCTTTATTTTTTGCCACCTTAGGTTTTCTTGCACGGACGCGAGCCTTCTCAGAGGCCTGGGCTGATATCCTCGTCGTCTGCCTTGCCTTTTCCTCCCATACCAGCGGTATAAGGGCCAACAACACAAGAATCCCGAGAATTAAGTTCTGTACATTTCCATCTTTGAGGTCCATCGCGATATAGTTCTAGCCGCTGAGAGTCGGTTGTAAGGTCAATGTCAGAAGTATAACGCTAGTAGGGGAGATTTGTCCGCCGAAAAGTGCCCGGAGAAAGTGCCCCCGGAAAAAAGTGCATAG
>QIGM01000234.1 GCA_003230795.1 bacterium | reverse complement strand
AAGTCGAGGAACAGATTTTCGCTGAAGTCATAAGTGACGCCTGTCGTTACCCAGAATCGGTCATTATCAGGGATTCTTGGGGTTCGAAAATCACCACTAGCGATAGGAGTTCTTTCGTAAGAAACACCGCCTCGAACTCGAAGCTTATCGCATGTAAAGCTCAAAGGCTTTTCGCTTGCGCCACTACGTGATTAACACCACCGCCGCCGCCCAACCTGCGGAACTTCCGCAAGAAAATTCAAGCTAACTATCAGGTAAGTGTAGGGTTGTTTGGGGCGCTATACTACTAGATTCTGCCGAGCTAAGGGCTTTCCGCCCCAAATAAGCTGATTTTACTTAGTTATTTCAATGACTTCGCAGTATCACACGCTCCCCATTGAATGCGGCATAACTTAATTGTGTCGTAGCTATTTAGTAAAGAATGAGTATGTGCAGAAAGCTCCTTCTCTACGTCGCTACACTCGAAACGGAAAAACTCATGTCTGAGACTGTATGAATTCGCGCCGTCGACTAATTTTCTTGCTCTCATCACTCCTGTGCTTCTCTATGCTCGCGCCACTAACCGCGCTTGCCCAACAGATAACACTAAACCCCTTACAGACTTATCGAGAGCAGATGAAGCAGCTCAACCGTGACTGCGCACGAGATCCAAACAACGTAAACTGCAAAATAATGAAAGATAAAATGCGTACCGATATGATCAATTTGCGTATCATTTGTAAGGCCGAGCCAGATGATGAAAGATGCGGCGCTATCCAAAGAGAAAGGCGCTCGAAAGGATGGAGAATCGAACAGTTCTGCCTTGAGAATCCGCACTCCAAGAAATGCGTTAAACGTCGTGAGCGCGACAGGCGCCGGGGCAAGATACTTAGAAAATTCTGTGCAAAAAATCCAGACCAGAAACGCTGCGCGCCCAGATCGAACAAGCGTGGCAAAGGACATGGAACCCTTGCCGACTACTGTAAATCTCACCAAGAGAAACCTAAATGCATTGCGCTTGCTGAAAAGTATAACAGAGGCAAGAAAAAGGCCGCGCCTCTTTCAAACGCCTTCTAAATTAGTTCTTCACATTACTTCAAAAAATTCCTCGCTAAGATGGGCCTATTTCCAAGCAGCCCCCTGGGTAAATCAAACTTAGGTCGTGCGGGTGAATGGTCTTGGTGGATGTTTCGCAGGGAACAGGTGCGCCAGTCACCTGGCCCGGAGAAACATCCACCAAGACCATTCACAAATACCCAATACCCTCTCCTCGACCTGTTCCTCAACAGCCCCAAGATGTGGTACTAGTCTAGAATAATAGTAATGGAATCATCGTTAAGCCCTTACTCTATGACACGCATCGAGTCTCACCCACTCCCTCATCACAACGAACGGCCACCTTGGAGTGTCGTAGACACCGTGATTATTCACTCAATGTTCGCAGTTGATTACAAAGAGCCTGACTCAGTAGAGAACTGTATCGCTGCCCTAGATAAGGCTGAAGTGGCTAGCCACTACCTTATCGGACGAAACGGGGAAGGCTGGCGCCTTGTCACAGAGGACCAACGCGCGTGGCATGCGGGCGAGAGCTGCTTACTCATTCCCGATGGGAAGTTTCAAGGCGTAAATGACTTCAGCATTGGCATAGAACTCATCTGCACGAATGCCGATACGGTTACCGAGGAGCAATATCACACCCTCGGGAAACTTTTAGTAGAAGTACTCTCTCGCCATCCAATTCGCTTCATCTTTGGACATGAACACGTCGCCGTGCCTCAAGGACGAAAAAGCGACCCGGGGACAACCTTTTGCTGGAAGCGTTTTAAGAGTGAGCTTGAATCAAACGGGATTGATCTGCGTAACCTTACCTTTCCAGATACACAGGCCTAGTATTGGGGGGAGGCGTAGTATTGGCATTAATGATATTCGATATATTCATGCCCAAGCATTCCGGCTTGTATCATTATTCGCAATCCAAAAATTCCGATAGCGATTAACAGCATTGCAACTCCAGGCAAAGAAACGCCCTCACCTCGATGACCTTTACGGGTAAGGAAAAACGCAGCAGCTCCACCCAACCCCATAAAAAACATGACGAAAGATCCAAGACCACCTGTCACAAGACGAAAGAGATTTCCTTTCGTAGACACTTCCGTATACGCATAGCCTGGAACCTGGGCCACTGCTTCTGTGAGGACGATACAGATAGTGAAATAGAGCGTGCCTATCACAGCGGCGATATGAGCGCTTCGGTGCCTAATCTTAAGCCCGAGACTATCCTCGTGGCGTATTGACGAATTCATTCTCTCTCCTTCAAGCAAAGTCTAGGACAACTCACTGCTTTTCTAGAGATCTTATACTGATTATTAAGCAAGCCGTAATGAAAAAAATTACACAATCTCATTTCCGAAAGAAAATCAGCACTTCTCCGACCTTAAAACCAAACTTGCTCATTACCGCACGGTTAAACAAGACATTATCCTCTTGTAAGAACATCCAGTCATCAAAGCGGATTTTCCAAGTATCATCATCGACCTTAAGGTTTAGGATATAGTTCCAGTTCAAGGCCTTTCCGTAACGCTTTCCTATCGCCACACCATCCACATCCCCAGCAGTACCCTTGTAGGTATGCTCGTCGACTTTGAGAATCGTCCAGACGCGACGATCCGTTTCGCCATCGGAGTAGACAAAATCCTCCTCCAATACAAGTTGCTTCCCATCCCACTTACCATTGAGATCAACCTTGAATTGTCTAATCATTTTCTCGGAGCGGTCATACACCACACCCCAAGCTTTGGTGTTCCCGGAGAAATACTCCT
>QIGM01000327.1 GCA_003230795.1 bacterium | reverse complement strand
GATTAGTATTTGTCGACTCGTACTAGCATGGACTTACAACGTTTAATGGCTCGTTCTTGCAGAATTCTCTTACCCACCTGAACGCTTACGAAAATATTGGAGCAAGAGATAAGCCACCGGCTAAACTCGTGCTTTCCAGAATCAGGTGTCCGTAAGATAATTACCCCGTACTGGATGCTATAATTCCTTCATTGAGACTGATTTTTGCGGCGTACCTTTCGCTTAAGAACGCGTCTTAATAGTCTGAGAGCTGATTTTCTGAGAAAAGTTGACCTATTTCCCTAAAACAGGAAAGTTCGTAGGGCACTAGCGAGAGAGACCACTCTTAGCGCATGGATTTCTTTTAATTCGGCATAAATTCAATATATGGGCTTTTTTAACTTCATTCTTTCTTTAGTGCTCCTCGCCACAGCCGGGGGAACTATCTGGTATATCGGTGGCGCTATGGTCTCAGCGGTCCTAGAACAATTCGGCCGCAGCAAACCAGGAAAGAAACCCTCACGCTTCGGCAAGCAAAAGAAAGCCACCGGCCGACTAGAAAAAGTAGATAGCTTACTCTCCGAACAAAAATGCCTCGAAGCAATCAAGCATATGCGTCGTGCCTACGTGCTCGACATTCCGAAGACACCAGAGAAAATTGCTCTGCTTAAAGATCATCATCAGAATTTTCTATCTCGTTGCCTACTGATCGCCGAGGAAATGGGCTCGCGCGCTGAGAATATCCCAGAAGTCGAACGACACTTCATTGAGCGAAACGAGCTGATGATTCTGTTGATGAAGGCAAGGGAATCTTTTCAAAATCTAAAATCTCGCCGCGAGCAAGCAGGAAAGAATATTCCTTCTTGGAGTCAGTCGGATTTCGAGGCAAGAATAAAGGAAATCGAGAAAGAACTGGAGCGAAACGAAGAAGAACTAGAAGACTCACTTAACGTTTTGTTCGATGCCCTCGGCGTGCCTTCCTCCGATAACATCGTTTACCACTAAGCCCAGCTACAACACCTTCTCCATAAAAAATTTGCACAACTCATCCCAGAGGCCAGCCTACCTAGGCGGCCTCATCCTCAACTGCAGTTTCCAGAAGTTCGTGCATGAGTGTCTGGTACGGTTTGTCCTGTTTAGCTGCTAATTCCCTGAGCTTCCCCAAGAGTTCCGGATCTAAACGAACTGCAATCAATTGCTTCGTCTTATCACTCTTCGGCCTACCTACTCGACGACCTCCCTTTAACTCCTCTTCCGTAAGTTCAGGTATATCGCTGAAGTCGAGCTTACTATCCGGTATATGCCTTTCGCTCGCGGTGGGACGCTTGTCTCGCGCTGATGATTCGGATTGCTTCTTTTTCATCTCTCTCGTCTCGTACTGTATAAATAATCAAAAGAACCCGTCCAGAAATAGAACTCCCAAGCCGTTTGAGTCTCACCTCCACACCAGAGTGTTTTGGATCATCAAACTCTACTCCCTCAGGATCAGCAAAAACGGTTGCTGCTTCCTCAAAGGAAACCCCGTGTTTTTCGAAGTTGCTAATGACTTTCTGAGGATCCCAAGAGAACATAATTAATGTATATACAATAATTATACAGATCAGGCCACATAAACGCGAGCTATTACTGGCAAGGGCTTGATATTATTTGAAAAACTTAAGATTTGATCTGACAGATCGCTAGGTCTCCATTGATAATCTCTAGCCTTCGGATCGTAATTGGCTTAGCTCCGCTGATTGAGCTGTAACCTCAATCGCCAAGGAAATGGGCTCGCGCGCTGAGAATATCCCAGAAGTTGAGCGACACTTCATTGAGCGAAACGAAGAAGAACTAGAAGACTCACTTAACGTTTTGTTCGATGCCCTCGGCGTGCCTTCTTCCGATAACATCGTTTACCACTAAGCCCAGCTACAACACCTTCTCCATAAAAAAGTCGACTCTGTCGTATGCGGATTCGTGCGGAGCCTCGACCCTACGGAAGCCGTGCCTTTGGTATAGTTTGACCGCACCCGTGAGCTGGCTATTGGTTTCAAGCGTCACTTTGTGAGCGCCCTGCTCTTTCGCCCAATTCAGCACGAACGACATTAACTTACCGCCTATTCCTTGACCCTGAGATTCTCGAGAAACAGCCATCTTCACTAGCTCAAATTCGTCTTCTCCGGTCTTAATTAGAGCGCAGGTCCCTATGGCTCTACCTTCTTCGGTTGCGAAGAAAACTTCTCCGCCATTTTCTCTAATTTCACCCTCCGGATTAAGAAGCATCTTTGCATCAACTTCCTCATAGTCGAAAAAGCGACGGACCCATTCTTCGTTCAAGTCATGAAATTCGCGTTTATACTTCTCATCCCAGACACAAAGTTCTATCGCCGAGCTTTCCCCGCCAGACCTTGAGCGAATCACGCGTTTTGAGAATTTAGTTTCACGCAAGTTCTCTTCCACTCGCGTTAAGGTCTCTAAAAAGGGATTGGTTTCTTCACCAAAGACTTCTTCGACACTGCTCTCGAAGCGTCTCCAAATCGGCTTCAGCTCTTTAACGAGCTCGCTTCCTTTTTCGCTCAAAGACAGAAGGCTTCTGCGTTCATCCTTAGGGTCTTTGCAAACCTGTATCCAATCGCTTTGCGACAAGTCTTTCGACATCTGGCTAACTGCCGGATGAGTTAGGTGCAAAGCTTTCGCAGCATCCGTCACTCCGACCGGCCCATAGTTGTGAAGATAACTGAGCAAGCTAAAATATCGTGGCTCAAGGTCGAAGTTGTAGAAACGATATACATCAACCGCCTCTTCGAAGAAGATCTCACTTAATCGACGAAGCCGACTGCC
>QIGM01000220.1 GCA_003230795.1 bacterium | reverse complement strand
GTCGGCCAGCAGGTATGAAATGGTCGCCTCATTGAACACATCGGTCGAAATGTCGTTGAAGTGAGGAAGCACATAATTAAGAAGCAACCAACGGAAATTCGAATCTTCCTTGTTGAACTCAGCTACAAATTCAGCACGCACTTTGGGACCCAGGTGCCTTGCAAACAATCCCCCTAGCTGTTGGAGAATCCAATAGCTTTCATCTAAGGTGCGGCTCACTTCGAGCATCCACTCCAGCCACCAGTCAATTGGCCCAATCTCCAAGTTTCCTAAGGTCGGAAGGTCGGGAGGGTAGGAGCTACCGAGAAGTACTGATGCTAAATGGGTATCGCGTAATCTAAGAAGTTTGACAAATAGCTGCTCTCTCCCGGTCCAATCGATTTTGATGTGCTTCAACGCCCTGATTGGTGCTTTGCGACGATCCTCCTCGTTCAGTTCAAGCAGTTCACTCATCGCTTGAAAAATTGGAGTCATGTCGGCAGGGTAAACACTGTAAATCAAGGCAGCTTTTTCGATGCCGAATTTCGTTATGGCTGTCTGCTCCACAAAATTTCCGAGGTCTGGTCTCGCGATGCAGAGACATTTCAACGCCCTTATTCCCCAGGATTCAACATCGTCGGTTAACATCGCTTCGAGACGAGAAATATGCGAGGTAGTGAATGAATCCCATGACAGATCATCTTTGTGCTTTGTGTGAATCGAGATAAAATAGATCGCCGTTGCCGCCCCATTAACACCCCTCAGTAACAGTTCGGCAGCCAGATTAAGCGCGGCCGTCGAATGGAGATACTGAAGGATGCCACAAAGGATCCTTGCCCGTATTTCAGGAACCACCTCCGACCCATTGCTTGGGAGTAATTCACGGCGAATTACAGAAATATCGAGTTCTGACAAAAATAAAGCGGCACCGGAAGTGAAACCTCCTGTCGCATCATCCTCGGAGTCAGAAGTGGTCACGGCCTGAATTTCGTCCGCCCAAATTGCTATTTTTTTGGCGTCTTCCTCATTGGCAAACGGCAGAAGCGCCCGCCCGATCCCGTTGCAGCAAAAATTATAGTCGCTACGCTCACTGACAAGCATTTGCAGAATTTCCTGCTTCATCTGCATTCCCTTGATCGAAACTAGGCGCACGACAGCTGCCGCTCCAAGAGATCCGCCACACTTGATGATTGCCCGAAGATGCGGCTCATGCGCCTCAGTAAGCGGCAAACTGACTTCAATCGCACTGCTGATCTTCCAAACGAATGAACTTTCACCTCGCCCCCTTTCTGGCACCTCGGAGAGTAGGTTCGAGACGATCTCATCTCGGCCTGATTCGAGGTATTTGACGGCGTTGAGTGCGAGAGCGAAATTGGCATTGATTACATTCTGCAGAAAGAGCTCGGCTTGAAGGGGGGGCAAAAGGCTCAGAGTCAATAATAGTGCTTGGTCCCATCTTGTTAGCGTGAGTTTTTCCTTCAGGTTTTGCGGGTCGGCTATATAGCGTTTTGCCAACTCTGCAGCTGCAAGGTATTCGGTCACCGACTGGTGGACAAAGGCTACTCGGCTCCCGGAATAAGGAATAAGAATCGATACCGATACAAGCCAGTTCGCGACATCGCGAGGGCTCACGATAGCAGCGTCCACCGCTTCAACATTTAAGCTCGTCTTTAAAGCGCTGAGTAGCTCAAAAAGGGGAAAAGCTTCCTCTCCGCGGTTAAGGGCCTTATACGCAACTACTGAAAGGACCTGCTCAATATCTAGCTGTTTGCCGAAACGCTCCGTGAAAGCTTTGCTGGTATTATTAAAAAGACAGTTGTAGAAATCTCGAGGGTGGGCCTTTGCTGGTAAGTCTATTGCCCCTGAGGCGACATATTGGAAGTAGAACGGCCTTTGTAACAACCGGCGGACTTCGGAGCTAAATCTGCCCTCGAGATTGAACTCCAATTTCTGAAGCTCTTCCGTCACCACCGCCTCATCAATCTGGTCGAGAGAGTAAGTAGGAAGTTCTAGCTTCTCCAAGCCATCAGACGTTCGTGAACCGATAACAAGAGATGCCTGACCAAGTTCTTTCATGAACTGTTGGAAGTCTGGTTCGTAGGATCCGCTTTCCCAAAACTCACGAGGCATCTCGTTAAACGAGTCAAGAAAAACTTTCACCTTGAAGGACCGAACTAGCTCCTGGAGGGGCAAACTGCTCGGTAGCGTCTGACTCACGAGTTGAGCCAGGTCTCCGCGGTACAGTTTCAAATCGGCGAATATCGGCACAACGATGGAACTCTTGACGAATGTTTCTGCGAGGCACGCCTCATTAAGACTGCCTGCCAGTCGAGCAGCGGCTCGTCGTAGGGCATATGTTTTACCAGCACCCGGAAGTCCGATCAAAAGTGCCCGTTCTGGGCCTGAATCTAGAAATGTTTCAACCGGGCTATGATCAAACCTGTCTGCGACATTCCAGATTCCATTTCCTCCTCTTGTATCAGAATGCACTCGAATTGGTAATTCACGAGTTAATTTTTGTATACGCCCCAGTGCCGCCGCGTGGCGGGCCAAAGCAAGTAGTACGTCAGGAGCATTTGAGTCGAAAGTAAGCGATGTCCTTACTGTCGGCGCTCTTTCGAGCAGTGTGTCGAGTAGAGTTAAGAGTGCTGAGTGCTCTTTCGTTTTATCTGGGCCTTCTGAAGTGGCATAGTTGAACAAGTGAATTCCGTAATTCCGCCTCCAGTAGTCAATCTCCTGTTCATTTACGTCCGCCATTATCGCATAGTGGTCACGAGTTCCACCCTTGTAAGTGTTGGCCAAAAGGTCTCGTACATAGAT
>QIGM01000132.1 GCA_003230795.1 bacterium | reverse complement strand
GATCCTATTAGTATCCTAGTAAAATAATCGGATTATCTTTATCCGCTTTCATCTACTATTTTCTTATTGATCCTAGCTACTTCTTAAGAGAAGCCTTCTTTCTCGCGTCCTGGGACTGTTTTTCAACAGTCCCCTCATACTAGAATAACTTAATAAAGTTTAGCGATTCTAGGCTTTTAGTTCATTTGAAATAGCTGCGATGTATTGCAGTATGGTGTTTGGTATGTCAAACAGTGTTGTGGTATACCGATTCGGTCCGTGGGTATGCAACGGGCCTGTGTTTCCTAGGAGAATTAAGAGCTTGCACACGAAAGTCACTCACTATTTCATCGCCGCACTTTTAGGAGTTTTTATGCTCTCGGCTGTTTCTCCTTGTATTTCTCCTTGTTACGGAGAGACTCAAGACGAACTCGTTTTCGTTTTCCAGAAGCAAAAGAACCCAGACCAGATTAAAGAAACGGCGAAGCTAGTATCGAATTATCTAAGTAAAGAAATTGGCATACCAGTGCGTACCCAAGTACCGAGCGGTTATTCAGCTTCGGTGCAAGCGCTAGTTAGTAAGAAAGCTGATTTCGCTTATACTAGCTCCTTACCTTTTCTCCTTGCACGTCGTGATGGCGGAGCAGAGTTGCTTCTTGTTGAGCAAAGAGAAGACACCAGCGGCAAACTACGAACCGAGTACGACGCCGTTCTCGTTGTGCGAGAAGATAGCCCCTTAAAAGACATTTCAGATTTAGTAGAAACTGCGAGTAAGCAGCGAATCGTTTTTACTAGCCCGACTAGCACTTCTGGATTTGTTTTCGCCTATGCGCGATTTGTAAATGAAAATTTGCTTAAGCCTCGTCAAGAACCAAGCAGCGTATTTCGTTCAGTTAGTTTCGGCGGGAGCTATACAAAGGCGATCGAGGAAATTCTTGCTGGTCGAGGAGATGTGGCTGCGGTGAGTTATTATGTTGTCGAAGGGCCGCAAGCGGATAAGTATTTCGACGCAGAGCAGCGCAAGAAATTAAGAATCCTTGCGAGAACTCCTGGTGTGCCTACACACGTAATCAGCACCCGAGCAGGCTTGAGTGAAGATATAAAAGCTAAGATAAAGACTGCGCTGTTAAAATTAAGTAGCGAGAAGCCTGAGCTCCTTAGCGATGTGTATGGTACGGCGAAGTTTATTACTGCCGAAGAAGACGCTCATGTCGCTAAGACAGTCGAAGCCGTAGATTATCTTGGGCTGCCTATTGATGGCCTTGTTGTAGCGAAGAAGAAATAGTTTTTGCCATGTCCTCTCTACCCTCTGATTCTAAACTCGATTCTCACAACGAAGCCGCGAAGAGCGCTGACGTTGTATTAGAAGACATCGCGTATTGTTACCGAAACAATTGTCGAGCACTCCGCGAGATTTCGCTGTCTTTCGGCTCTGGCCAGCATCACGTCTTGATGGGGCCATCGGGTTGCGGAAAAACTACCTTGCTTGGCTGTATCTCCGGCCGACTTCTTCCCGAGAAAGGAAGCTCCAAGGTTAAAGGTAGCGTGGCGACAATTCATCAAGATTTGCGACTCGTAGAAGAGCGAAGCGTTGTAGATAACGTGCTTCACGGAGCTATGGGGCGTTACTCTCTCTTGCAGACCTTGTTCCGCTTTCCTGTTGAAGAGCAGATTCGTGCGAAGCGATTGCTTTGCCGCGTGGGTCTTTGCGAGAAAATGTACACTCCGGTAAAGCAGTTGAGCGGTGGGCAGAAGCAGCGAGTTGCTATAGCGCGAGCTCTTATGCAGGAGCCAGGCATACTCCTTGCTGATGAGCCGGTTGCTTCTCTTGATGATCAAGCGGCCCACGGTATTATGCGGCTCATCAGCGACCTAGCTCGCGAGAAGGGGATTACAGTAATCTCAGTTCTTCATGACTATCGCCTTGCTCATCAGTACGCCGATACGATTACTCGCATTGTTGCCGGCCGTGTTGCCTATGTTCGCCAGGGTTCTGGCAGCGGCTTGCTGCTCGCCGAGGATGGAGAGGCGTCAAAGGCAGAGCGCGAAACTTGCTTTGATAAGACGTCTGATATCGCGGACCATCTTTCTAGTGGAGAAGCGTTTCTAAGCGCCGAGTCTCTTCGCGAAAATCTCGAGGAATTTCCAAGTAAGCCTCGAGAGTGGAAGCTTATTCCAGGAATAGCGATTTTACTTGGCCTCTATGTCTGGTCAATCGCAGGTCTCGATATTCGCGCTGATGATATGAACGGTGCCTTAGGTGGCTTGGCGCAGTTTCTTGGACAATTGTTTCCTAGCTCTATTAAGGAAGTCACCATGATTCCTTGGCCGACGCTCTTCTCTGCTCTTGTTGAGACCTTGCAGATGGCAGTGCTTGGCACGACCTTAGGCGTAGCAGCCTCTTGGCCGCTTGCCGCGCTTGCAGCTAAGAATATTGGACCTCGTCATTTTCGAGGAGTGACTCGTTTTATACTCAACGCGATTCGGACAGTTCCTTCGCTCATCTGGGCTTTGCTCTTCGTTGCCGCGGTAGGCCTTGGTTCTTTTGCCGGAGTTCTGGCCTTGGTTGCTTACTCGATTGGTTACTTAACGAAGTTCTTCTACGAAGCTTTTGAAGGTATCGATCCTGGTCCTACGGATGCTCTGAAAGAAATCGGTGCGAGTGGTTTTCAGAGATTCTTGCATGCGGTTTGGCCGGCTGCGAAGCCTGCAGTGCTTTCTAGCTCCTTGTTTATGCTTGAGTATAATGTTCGGGCGGCAAGTGTGTTGGGGGTTGTTGATGCTGGGGGGATTGGATTTTATATGAAGCAGTATGTGGATTTT
>QIGM01000308.1 GCA_003230795.1 bacterium | reverse complement strand
CGCAACAAATGCCAGGCTGAAAATACCTCGATGGAGTAGGGGAGACATCTCTTGAGTTGGAAGATGGTGTTGCCAAAGTATGAGGAGCGGCAGGACAAGGAGTCCCATCAGCAGCATAATCGGGTAACAAAGATTCGCACCAAGATGAAAGAAGGCTTCTGACTTAACTCGGAAGGGAATTTTCGCTTCGGCAATTGAGGAGCCTAGCTTCTGTAGAACTTGTATGGAGCCCTTGGTCCAGCGATGTTGCTGAGAACGAAATGCTTCAATTGAGGAGGGAAGCTCAGCGGGCACCTTGCTTTCGACCAAGTAAACAAACTGTGTTCCGCCCAATTGGCTGCGATACGACAAGTCGAGATCTTCGGTGAGTGTGTCTCCTTGCCAGCCTCCAGCCTCAGCAATCGAGCTTTTTCTCCAGATACCAGCAGTGCCATTGAAGTTGAAATACTTTCCGCTTCGATGACGTGCGGTGTGTTCAATGCGAAAATGGCCATCAAGCAGTAATGTTTGCGCGCGAGTGAGTAGGGAATCTTTGCTATTTATGTGGCCCCAACAGTGTTGAACCATGCCGATTTTTTTGTCAGTGAAAAAGTGAATCGACTTCTTGAGGAAATCAGGAGGAGGGAGAAAGTCGGCATCAAACACTGCGACGAACTCACCGTCGGAAATCCCGAGACCATAGTTCAAGGCACCCGCCTTGAAGCCCTCACGAGAGGAGCGCTGAACGTGTTGAATGGATACTCCTTGCGCTTGATACTTCGCGGTGAGTGCCTCAGCGATTGAGCTGGTCTCATCATCGGAGTCATCGAGGAGCTGAAATTCTAGTAAGTCAGGCGGGTAGTCGAGGAGAACGCAGTGTTCTACCAAGCGGGTGATTACATGGGGCTCGTTGTAGACCGGAAGTTGCACGGTGACTTTAGGGAGCTGGCGAAATAGGGTCTCTGGCTTCGGGCAGACTGAGCGAAGTCTGAAGTACTGAATAACTAAAGAAAGCCGATGAAGTCCGAAGATACTGAGGAACGCGAGTAGGAAGAGCTGTAAGCCGCTTAGCAGATAGAGAAAGAGGAGACTCATCGATTGACCGAGCGAATAATAGCAACTGCTATGTTGGTAGATAATAAAGAGATGCCTACGGTAATAGGCGGTAATTTACCGAGGAAAGTGTCTGCTGGCAAGAACACCTGAGTGGCAGAATGAAGGTTTTTGCTCTAAGCCGCAACTACACTCCCTTAACTCCTCATCATTGTGGCTGAGAGCGATTGCCTATTAATTGCCTAGATTAAGGGAAGTGCTCTAGTCTTTGGACAGAAGAGCAGAAGTTTTTGAAGCGAAAAGTCTTGACCAGAGATACCTGCCCAGATACGACTTTTCTGGTGGGACGCATTCGGTGTCTCGCACAATGAATACCCAAAGAATCTGAGGATATATCTATGGCTAAGCCCTTGCTCATTTTGACAGGTCTACTTCTCGTACCGAGCCTAGCTTTTGCTGCGCCAAACGTTGGCGGATGCGGACTTGGTTCCAAGCTTATGGCGGGAAATGAAGGGATTGCTCCACAAGTGCTCGCTGTTACGACTAACTTAACTTCAGGTAACCAAACTTTTGGTATAACTTCTGGAACCTCTGGTTGCACACAGGACGGAGTTGTTAAGTCGAACTGGAAGACAGCAATGTATATCGACGCAAACATGAACAAGCTTGCTCGTGACATGTCTGTTGGACATGGTGAGTCGCTTGAGTCGCTTGCGTCACTTCTAGGATTGGAAGGTGCTGAGAAGCAGGAATTCTTTCAGACTGCTCAAAGTAATTTCGGACGAATATTTCCTTCAACTGCGGTAAGCAGTGGCGAGGTTAGCGCTTCTCTTAAAGCGGTTCTCGCTGAAAACGATACTCTCTCAGGATACGCAGAGCTAATTTAGTTCTAGCGACTTGAGATATTCGTATCGATGGTGCTCGGCGCGCAAGTGCCGAGCACCATTTTTTTATGCACTTGCTGTTCTCACACTCTTTTTTGGCGTTCTCCTCCTCCCGAGGCAGAGCGCTCAAGCCGATTCCTCCTATCTTTCAGAGCTTACCCAACGTTCGCGTGAGCAGGATTTAGCAAGTAGCAAGGAGTGGCTCCGACTTCTTCATTATCATTCGCGGGTCTTTGGTTTTGGTCAGCGAAGCCTCGCTGATGACCCTGCGTTTTTCCTGCATTCGGATGGAGCGACGAATCCACAAGCAGAGCTGGAAGCTACGCTTGAGGCGTTTCTACACGTTCAGGAGAGCTTAGAAGCCGACGAAGGGGCTCAGTGCCGCTTTATCGCGCGGTATTCGTGGCTCGATGAAAAGCTTCACTTCGATACAGATCGAATGCCGCAACATCGTTGCCAGCGTTTTGATGAATTCGTTGAAGCGCTACAGCCGAAAGGTGTCTCACTGATTTTCCCTTCAGCCTACCTAGGTAATCCCTCTTCCATGTTTGGTCATACGCTTCTCAGGATTGATGGAGCCAGTAACGAAGAGGGTGAAAGCTTGCTCTCCTACGCAGTTAGTTATGCAGCGAATACAGGAGCTGATGGAGGGATACTTTTTGCCGTAAAGGGTCTTGCTGGTGGATACGCCGGAGTGTTCTCCGTCGAACCGTATTACCAGAGAGTTAAAGCCTATAGTGATATCGAGTCGCGAGATATTTGGGAGTATCGACTGAGTCTCAATCAGGCTGAAACCTTAAGGTTGATGGAACATCTCTGGGAGCTACGCCAAACTAATTTCGATTACTATTTCTTTGATGAAAATTGCTCGTACCATATCTTGAGCTT
>QIGM01000195.1 GCA_003230795.1 bacterium | reverse complement strand
ATGAATACAAAGGAGCTTCCGCAACCGCTCGCATCTTTGAAGAAGTTTGGCCCGATTCAGTAAACGCACAAGATGGTGCTAAATCTTTATCTTCTGCTCTAAGTAGGTCAGTTTACCTTCAGCAAGACCTCGTTCGAGAATTTCTAGAAAACACTACTAACAAAGAGAGATTTAATGTTATCAGTGAGTTGGTAGGAGCCGGACGGTTAACCGAACTTCAAGAGCAATTGGAAAAGGAGAGTAGAAGTTGGTCCAGAGCATCTAACCAAATGGAAAAAGACGCCCAACCGTTTGTTATTCGTGAAGAGGCTCTAAAAGGTCAACTCACGAAGTTGAAGGGAGCGGCAAATCTCGGTACCGAGTTCGACAATTCTAAGTGGTCAAAATGGTGGGAGAAGAGCCAGCAAATTGAGAAGGTGACAGTTTCAGAAACCCCGTCGCCTACTGCGTCAGACACTAGCACTTGGCTAGATCGTACAATGCGTGAAATACAATCAATTCGCGTTGGGCTCAGAAGGAGAGGCTCATTAGCCCTGCATGCATTAGAGTTGATGAAGAAGGCTCCCCCAGCTCTGCAAGAATCAATTGAAACGACAAAAGGGAAAATGGAAGTTGCAACCAAGGCTCTCTCGGCAGCAAAGAGAGAGTTGAAAGTTGGCCAAGAACGTGTCGCAGAGCTTCGGAAGAGCCAAGTTGCTGCTCAAGAAGTAGAAGAACAGAAGCGAGCTCTGGCGCAAATAGCTCTTGAAATTCTGGATAGTAAATGCCCGGTTTGCCAGCAAGATTATGATGTTGAAGGAACGCGTAATAGGCTTAGAGGCATATTGGATTCAGACGGGGAGAATCGCCATCCTGCTCAAACTAAAATAGACATTAGTGAGTTGGCGGCAAAGGAAAAACTGGCTGCTCAACAGGAATCCAAATTACAGCAGCTTTTGAAGGATGCTATGCGTGCACAACTGCAACGCGATTCGTGGAAGAAAGAATGGAATAACATACTCGACGAGCTACACATTCAGGAACCCAAGGCGGCTGAAGAAAAATTAGAACAGATTATTGTTAACTGCCAGAAACAGGATTCGTCTTTAAAGCAACACGCCAGCGATGGCGAACACCTTTCCCTTAACCTTGCCCGTGAGTCGGCTATCGCAAAAATCAAATCTACAGAAGCTGATTTGGAGAAAGCTCAGGGAGAACTTAGAGTACAGAGGTTCGAGCTACGTAAGCGAGGAGTTACTTCAGCAACATCAAAACTACTGATAGAGCAACTGAGAGAAGCCCGGTCAAAAGTAGCAATTGACAAATTATCAGAAATTGAACCTCTCTTACAAAGGATATTTGCAAGAATTGATCCGCACCCTGCGTTCAGGGTCGTGAAATTTGCGACCGATGTGATACAAGGTAAAGGCATACTCGATGCCGAGATACTGGATGACTCAGAAGACAAATCCAGCAGAAACCCCGAAACCATTTTCTCAAGCTCTCAATTAAACGCATTGGCTGTATCAGTATTTCTATCATTTAATCTTTCGCTACCAAACCTACCACTGCAGGCTGCCTTGCTCGACGACCCAATCCAAAGCCTAGACGACATTAACTTACTTGGCTTGGTTGACCTGCTTCGTCGAACGAAGGATCGACGACAAGTTATCGTGTCGACCCATGACCGTCGCTTTGGTAATTTGTTATCTCGAAAACTTCGTCCGGCAAATAAATCACAAACAACATCGGTGATAGAGCTAAATGGATGGAAGAGGACGGGACCAGAAGTTAATCAGTACCTGGTTCCACCTGACGAAGTTCAATTGCGGCTAGTAGCGACCTAGAAGTCATCGGTGCGTTCCTCCCCGTTCTGTTAGCTTTGAATGGGAAATAGAAAGCTTGGAGAACAAGGGGTGTTCATGAACTCATTGCCTCCATCTAAAAAAGCTGGTTAGTTGAGATTAGGATCACCCAACTTCCTGAGCAACACACAAAGCCAACTCCATATCACGTTCCGCATAAATCTGCGTCACATCGGCAGACTGATGCCCACAAACCACCTGAGCCGCTTCCAGCCCAAACTTCTTGCGAATTTCAGTCGCCGCGGAATGCCGCAGTTGATTGGGCGACCATTTTTTGATCTCCAATTTTTTGCAAACTCGCTGAATGGCGTGGCGATAGGAAGCAACAGAATAACAATCTGAGAATTTGCGTTTTTGATCGGCAACACGATTACTCCCTCTCCTATTGCCACAAGACAACGGAGTCTTACGGTTTTCCTGAGCCTTGCGGCGACGACGTTCCTCAGATTCCACCGGCGAAAAACAATAACTCTCTTCGTGCCGTACCAAATAGGGTAACAAAATTGCCTGGGCTTGTGGTCCCATAGCAATTACTCGGCTCTTATTGTGATGCTCGGTCTTATGCTCTCTGGGAACGTAGAGCCAAACTTTGCCAGAACGATCGATATCGCCGGGACGTAGCGTGCAGATTTCACCGGGCCTAGCACCGGTAAGCCGTTGCAGGCGAATCATATCCGCAATCACTTCGGGAACATGGGGCAAAGTCGCTTCGACAATCGCATCCTCTACGAAAGTCACACCGGCTGTTTCGCGTGCCCTACTCCGCCCTTTTTTGAGGCCGGGTAACTGTTTCAAGGCCATGACCACCGTAGGCGAGCAGATTTCTTTTCCTACCGCCCACTTAAACATTCCGACAAGTCGAGGCACCTGCTTGTTGATATATTGCCGCGACCAATCGAGATCATCGATCATTTGCTCCCGCAACTCACTCAAAGCCGTAGGCCCAAATTCTTCAATCGGTTCCTTGCC
>QIGM01000532.1 GCA_003230795.1 bacterium | reverse complement strand
TTTGCAGTGTCTTGACGACTATATTCTTTATCTCCTACGGAGGGTCCGTATCAATCGCCACGGAGGCTCTTTTTTCTAGATGAGTATCCATCTAAGCATGTAATACTGCCCCGCAATGGACAGAGAAGCCTACGTGGCGCTTGAACGTTTCCCCCGAAGGGGATAACAAATAGTCATCACAAGACACTGTGAAAATCGATCAGATTTTCTCCATTCGACAGGCAAGAGATTGCCATTGATGCTAGAAACAAACGTAAAGAAACAGGAAATTCATAGTGTGATGACTATAAACCCAAAAAAATCTGACGAGACTTTTACAGACTCTCAGTCGAAAGGAGGCTAAGGCTTTGCATTTCGACACCCCCTTAGCCTTTCTTCTGCTACTTCTGCTTCCTTTTCTCACGGAGGGTTCGAATGTGCTTACGCGTTTCCTCCGTATTTCAAAAAAGCCCAGTCACCTACGTCTCAGCTCCCAGGCGGAACTATTTTCGCTACCTCAGTCTCTTCGCGCTAGAGTTCGAGGCCCATTGTTAACATCCCTACGCGGCCTCGCTTTCATTCTATTGGTGGTAGCTCTCGCCCGCCCCCAGACTATCGCAGGCATGGTTGAAGCAGAAGCCAATGGTAGAGACATCATGATGGTACTCGACACCTCTGGAAGTATGAAAGCAATCGACTTCATGCTTGACGGCAAACAGACCACTCGACTCGACGCATTAAAGCACATCGTTGCTGATTTCGTTGATGCTCGCCGAGGAGATCGCCTCGGCTTAATCGTATTTGGCGATGAAGTGTTTACACAGTGCCCGCTGACATTAGATCATCGGGTGTTAAAGGAGTTCGTTGTTGGTCTGGAAACCGGGATGGCCGGAAGCGGCACGGCGCTCGGAGATGCTATCGCCATTGGATTAAAACGGATAAAGGGAATTGAGTCCGATTCTAAGGTCCTCGTATTAGTCACTGACGGTATGCGAACAGCGGGTCAGCTCGATCCAAAGGCCGCAGCCCAAATAGCCAAAACCCTCAATGTAAGAATCCATACGATTGGAATCGGCGGAACAAAAGCAGCGCCATTTCGCTCAAAGAATATCTTTGGCGTTGAAACCGTCCAATATCGAGAAGTGCCTCTCGACGAAGAAACTCTCAAACACATCGCGAGTGTCACCGGTGGAGAGTATTTTCGAGCTCAAGACAGCGTGCAACTAAAACAAGTCTATAAGGCAATTGACACTCTTGAACCTCGAGCTGAGATTGAAGAAAGCTTTGTGGAATATGAAGAGAGATTCTTGCCCTTTCTTTTGCTCGGTGCCTTGCTCCTTTTTCTCGGAGAAATACTCAGCTTAAGTGTCTTCGCGGTGTTGCCGTAGTGGAGATGGTCTAAATGAGATTTGCAAACACAGACCTGTATCTTCTCCTTCTCTTACTCTTACTCCCCCTGCTTTATTTTATCGGCAGATGGAGTCTGCGGAGTCGAAAACGTCGTCTTCTTCAGCTCGGAGATTCCTCCGTACTCGCAGACATTGGCAAAGAGCTGCCAGCTCAGAATCGACTCATCTCAAGATCTCAATGGTGGCGTCTTTCAGTACTAAGCCTACTATTGATTGCGCTATTTCGACCCCAATGGGGATTTGAGTGGAAAGAGAGTTCTAGAACCGGTATCGATCTCGTCGTCGCGGTTGACACATCTCTTAGTATGCTCGCTACTGATGTTCAACCAAATCGACTGGTACGTGCACAACGAGAAATAATCGACCTCTTACGTAGCCTCCGAGGTGATCGCGTCGCTCTGGTCTCTTTCGCGGGGACGGCCTATGTCGAGTCTCCTCTCACGCTTGACTACGGCGCCTTCCGAACATTCCTAAAAACTCTTTCGCCAGACTTAATCCCGATCCCTGGAACTAATGTTACCTCCGCTATTCTCGAATCCCTGAAGGTCTTTCGCGACAAGACCCGAACAGATTCAAAACGGGACAGGGCTATTATTCTTATTACCGATGGTGAAGACTTCGAGGGAGATTTTGACAATATTGCCAAGCTCGCTCACGAACGTCGCGTAAGCATTTACATTTACGGAATCGGAACCAAAGAAGGTGCTCCAATCCCGATCAAGGGGGGATACAAGAAAGACAAAGAAGGACGTGTGATCGTGACAAAGCTTCACGAAGAAGCTCTGCAAGAACTCGCCTTGAATACCGGAGGTGTCTACGTTCGCGCCATTGGTTCCGAAAAAGACACTGAGGCCATTTATACCACAGGCATACGTGAGTCTCTCACTGCCTCCGCGCTTGACTATTCTAACTCTAAGCGCTGGAACGAATACTTTCAATTTCCTTTGTTGTTAGCCCTTATGCTTTTACTTACAACACCGCGCCGCCGTATACACTCTAGTAAAATAGAGCCCAGCATTCAGCGCGCAAGCTCACACTCTCTTCTTGCAGCGCTAGTCCTTTCAGGAAGCATGATTGCGTTCATACCGAACGCAGAAGCTCAAGATTTAGACGCCCTCGGCGCACGCGCACAGCAATTTTATCAAGCTGGAGACTATGAGCGATCATATGCAGAGTTTTCACAAGCCTTAACGCCTGAGAATTTCGACCCTCGCCTACTACTTGGTCAGGCCGCGAGTGCGTATCGACTTGGGAAATTTGCTGAAGCTGCCCAAGCGTTCACCAAAGCCGCAAGCAAAATCGAGACAGAAGCGGAAAGAGCCGATGCAATGTTCAATGCAGGCAATAGCCTACTGCAATTGAAGAAATACGAAGACGCGGTAAAACTCTACCAAGCGGCCTTAAAGATAAAATCCGATGACACAGAAATCAG
>QIGM01000264.1 GCA_003230795.1 bacterium | reverse complement strand
GTAATACGGTGTGAGCTCCCCGCCGAACTTGCGGTAGAAACTTTCGACGCCCGGTAGCATGGAGCCCTCAAAGTCAAAATTGAGCTTACTATCGCGCGAGTATTCTATTGCCTTCCATAAGAGATAGCTATTCGCAACTGAGTTGTTTGAATTATGATCGTAGCCATTGAGGAGGAAGTAGGAGTAGCGATTATCGTGTAGTAGGCCAGCAACGGCGAGCAGTTCTCCGTTTGCATTCCGTGCGCCAAGCAGCGTGAGCTGTTCTCTAGGTGCGAGCGACTTATGTAGAGAGTTCAGCCACTCGAGCGAGTACGGGGCACTACCACCTTGGCGTTGAAAGCTCTGTTGACCAACTTTATAAAACTCAGCCGGGACAATCTCTGTATCAATAGTAACATCTGATTTTTCGGACTTTCTAATAAGATTGAGAAGCTTTTTCTGGACGTAGCCACTGATTTGCTCCATGTCGACGTCGGTCTTAATTCGGTAGCTATACCGAACGCTACACTGAAACCCTTGCCAGTAATACGGAAGCCAATTGCGCATCTCCGGGTGGAAAGTGTAATCAAAAGTAGAAACGTCCTTCGTTGTTTCAGCTAGAGCAATAAGTAGCTTAACGCAGCGACGCGTATGATTTTGGGGCTTCATGCCCTTAGGGCATGGGGGAAGTATTGGCCCGAGATAGTTCGCGAAGAGTGGGTTGCCGAAGCCTCGAAGCTGATCGCGAGCCATCACCATGCCGGCGACGATTTCTCCGCCCTCTTCAATCGCGTGGACGAAGAAGTCTCGTTTGTTTGCCGTTAGATAACTCGCGGTTGAGAAGATGCTCCCCTGCGGGCTGCGGGACACAAAACTGTCCCATGCTTCATAGGACTCGACTGATAGACGGTTCACGATCATTATGCGATATCTGCAGTAGGAGCGAGTTCGATTTTCGCTATTCTGGAATGGCGTTTTGACATACGATTTGTCACTTATATGTCAGTGTTTCATAAAATTCAAGGACTTCAATTTTGACTCCAAAAGCTTTATTCTTGGCATCGCAGTAGAGCGGTAGAACTGAATGCTGTCAGCCAACATACTGATAGCAGAGCGAGTTATTTTTTCGACATGAGTACGCAGCCCTATATCTACATCAGTAATTCATTCTCTCGCTACGGGGCGAGCTGTCTTGGTGAGCTTGTGCAGAGCGGGATGGGGCCTGAATATGTACTCGGTCTAAAAAAAGTAAATAAAAACAGTTCTCCACTTGATGTTGTAAAAAAGTTTACCCTTGATGAAATCATTCGTTACGCCTACGTTGTAGTCGGCTCGAAGCTCTTTCTTTTGTCTTCTCGAACGTCTGCGAGTTATTTTCTTGAGGATGCTGCGAAACGAAACGGCATACCTTACCAAGAAGTGCCCACGCTAAACTCTCGTGCGACACGTGAGCTACTCAGTGCGTACCCCGTAAAGGCTGCCGTTGTGTGTTCGCTTTCGCAGATCCTTGGTGAAAAGACGCTGCAAGTACTACCCGTCTACAATCTGCATGCCGGTGGCTTGCCGGATAACCGAGGTGCGAATCCTATTGAGAGAAGCGTACTCCTCGGGCATCAATCCGTAGCGGTCGCGGTGCATAGAATGACCAAGAATATAGACGAGGGGGAAATATACACTCTTCGTGAGGCTGATATCACTTCTTGTTTTCGTTGGTCCTGCGTGATGAAATCCTCTATCCAGGCAGCTGCGGAGGCGATTGGAGCCTTTCTGGTAGATTGGCGAGAGGATCGGCTCGAAGGGCAGAGTCAGGCAGGGCAAGGTGCCTATTATCCGAAAGTCACCTTGCGGGAGAAGTATTTGGCGAGAATAGTATTGGGGTATCGTTTTGTTTACCGAAGAATCACTACGTAAGTTTTTAGTGAAAATAGACGTGCTCTTTAGCTGGGTTCGTATCTTCTATCCGAAGGCGTCCGGGTATCCGGCGTACTTACTTCTAGCGACCTTAGTTCCCCAGAAAATATTCGGAATAAACTTCTTTGCGAAGTGGCCGATGCATTTCACCTCTCGCGCACTCTCTCCGCACAAGGTTGTCATTGGTGAAAACACCATGCCTGGCTGGAGTCCTCATTGTTACATTCAAGGAAAGAACGGCATAGAGATTGGAAGCAATCTACGAATGGGACCGGGAGTTGGCTTAATTAGTGCCAATCATAAACTTGATAACTACGATGAGTGGGAAGAGTCTGAACCGATTCGAATCGGACATAATGTTTGGCTAGGAATTAATGTCGTTGTTATGCCCGGAGTGCAAATCGGAGACAATGTGGTCGTGGGAGCCAATTCGGTAGTAACGAAAGACTTACCATCGAATTCTATGGCAGCAGGTGTGCCGTGTAAGATTATTGGAGAGAAAGCACCTTACGCTGGAATCTCCTATGCCTGAAGCCGATGCTAAAGCTGAGCCTACGGGGGCGGCGTCCGAAACAGAGACTAACAATTCAGCCGGTACGGAAGGGTCAGCCGGCAAGAAAGGCGCTCGATTTTGGACAGCGCTATTTCTTCTGCTCGCGCTTGCATGCTGCTTTTACTATCTGTACGCCAGCGAACAGCTCTATATTCCTGAACGTATCAATTGGGGCTACTTCACGCTTGGTGTTTTCATCGCAGTGATTGGTCACTGTGCTGATGGAGCAAGCTGGCGCGCGACCCTTCGCGGAATAGGCGAAGAGATTCCACTTCAACGCTGCGTTTCTGCGACCGCTTTTGCTGTATTGGGTAAGTATATTCCGGGAAAGATTTGGATGCTCGCAGGGCGCGTGCTGTATTTACGGCGATATTCAGACATCAG
>QIGM01000266.1 GCA_003230795.1 bacterium | reverse complement strand
AAGGTCTCTACTCTCTCCAAGACTTGGAGCTACTAGAAGAAAACATCAAACACTCCGGCAATGCCATCATTGTTGGCGGCGGACTTATTGGAATCGAACTCGGCGAAATGCTTCATGCCCGAGGTAAGCATGTAACTTTTCTCATTCGCGAAAGTTCCTACTGGAACAATATTCTTACGGAAGAAGAATCGCAGATGATAAACGGAGTTATACGTGACGAAGGAATTGAGTTAATTCTTTCGACGAATTTAAAAGCAATCACCAAAAATACAAAGCATCGAGTCGGAGCAATCGTCACTGAATTCGACGAGGAAATGCCTTGTAGTGTCGTAGGGCTCACGCCAGGTGTTAGCCCACAGACATCTCTTCTCGAGGACACAAACATAGCGACAACCCGAGGGATTAAGGTCGATTATACATTTCAAACAAATATCGAAAACGTCTACGCCTTAGGAGACTGTGCGGAGCTAGTCGACGAGAAAGGCGAGAGTAAAATCGAACAGCTTTGGTACACAGGACGCAGGCAAGGGGAAGTTCTGGGGCGCATTCTCTCTGGCGAAAACGCGAAATATGAGCCAGAAGTGTTTTTCAACTCAGCAAAATTTTTCGATCTAGAATATCAAACCTACGGCCTGGTTCGTCATCCCGTTGAAGGGGAGAAACACGTTTTCTGGCAAGACGCGAAGCGACGCCACGCACTCCGGCTGGTCTACTCCGAGCGTGGAGTTATCGGAGTCAACGTAATGGGCATTCGGCATCGTCACCGAGTCTGGGAGAAATGGCTGCAAGAAGAGTGGGAGCCACTAGATGTGCTAAAGAATCTCGCTGAGGCGAACTTCGACCCTGAGTTTTTCCATAAATACGAAAATCAAATCGTCGGCTCTCTGCAGGATCAATTGCGATGAAAGACTTACAGGTAAATGACGGAGCTGTCTCTTCTGGTCTGCCGCATCAAACTCCGTTTTCGCTAGCTCTTGCAGTCGCGGTAACCGCTCTGGGAAGTTTCCTACTCCTCGCGATACTTCTTGCCTCTGTGTTTACCTACGACCTTAGTTCCTTCGGAGTAGGAAACTCTTGGTGGCCTCTGTTGTTCTCCCTAGGTCTCGTCTCTATCGGCGGTAGTCTCTGGTCATATCTCGGGTATCGCAGCACAACCGAAGGAATCAAACATAACGGCGTTTTCTTCGGCAGCTTGACCAATCGCGGACTAATCGCTTGGGCGCTTGGGATTGGAATTACAAGCTTCTACATCGTACTTTATTTCTATGACGACCTTAAGTCCTGGGGGCTTCCCCCTGTTCTTGATGGATGGGTTCAGCTCCTTGACCCGCTTTCGCTTGCGCTGAGCGGACAACAAGCCGATCGCTGGTTTCTCTACGGCACCTTCTACACGCTATCCGTTCTCGTGATGGGCGCGCGAATGTTTATGAAATATCGGCATAGTCGTTACCAAATCGTCAGAACATCCTCGGTAATGTTTTTTCAGCTTGGTTTTGCTTTCCTCATTCCCTCGTTTTTAAAAGCTATTAACGAACCAGAATTCTACTTCACCTATTTTTGGCCGCTCAAACCTGAGTATCTATTCCCCTCTTCTTTTTCTTCGCTGATGGAACAGGGCTCCCTAGGCGCTTTCATGGTCTTCTGGGGTCTTGCGATGACTTTTGTCGCGACACCGCTGCTTACTTATTTCTTCGGTAAACGCTGGTACTGCTCTTGGGTATGCGGCTGTGGGGGCCTGGCTGAAACGCTAGGCGATCCTTTTCGACAGCTTTCTGATAAATCGGAGAAAGCATGGGTCATAGAGCGTTGGTTGATTCATACCGTCCTGCTCTCGATTACGCTTATCACCATTGCGCTCTGGCTCAACGACTATCTCGGGCAGTCGCTTTTTGGAGGCTGGACTCCGGTATTCAAGAAGCTTTATGGTTTCTATATTGGCTCAATTTTTTCCGGTGTGATCGGCGTCGGATTTTATCCCCTGATGGGAAGCCGAGTTTGGTGTCGATTTGGCTGCCCGATGGCGGCGATTTTGGGAATCTTTCAGCGTTGCTTTTCACGTTTTCGAATTACGACAAACGGTGCTCAGTGCATCTCTTGCGGAAACTGTTCTACGTATTGCGAGATGGGAATTGATGTAAGAGCGTACGCACAACGCGGAGAGAACATAGTAAGAGCTTCTTGTGTCGGTTGCGGGGTGTGCTCAGCGGTTTGCCCAAGAGGAGTGCTGAACCTTGAGAACGGTTCAACGCATAAAGACCGCTTCCCTGGAGCGGAGAAAGGTTTTGGTGTTTTCTTTAGCGACATGTTTCGTCGGAGAGCTTACGAAGACGATCTACAAAACAAATAACCAGACCTGTTTACGGACTATTCAAAAGCTCGCGTAATTTTAGGAAATGCAACTGATCAAAGAATCGCTAGTTGAGACCCACTTCGTGTACGATCGCCAGCACGTCTTTGGTATCGACAATGCGTAGATCGTCTTCCCAAGGGACTCTCGTGCCGATGTCAGCGGAAATCAAGACTTTGGCGCCTGCGGGAATACCACTGATATTCGTCTCCTCGTAGCTCTCATCATCCACCGCGCTAGCGACTTCAACAACTTCGCCCATCAGACTTTCTTGAGTGGATTGTTTTGCGCCCTCGGGAAGGTAGAGGCCTGCTTCAGTGCGATTGGTATCGGGAATAATGCGTACGAGTACGCGCATGCCGAGTGGTAATATCTTTCGAACGAGATTCTCTGTTGTGTGCGTAGGATCAACCCACTCTTCAACATCAAACTCTATTTCAATTTCTCTTTTATCGTCCTTAGACATCGCAAAAAATCCTT
>QIGM01000482.1 GCA_003230795.1 bacterium | reverse complement strand
TGACGGTTTAGGAGCCTTACAAAACCCGGATGCAGCGATATTGCAGCTAGATGCCGCATGGAGTAACGGCGCCGCCGCAGGTGCAGTTGGCGTTACGCTTACAAACTTCAGTGGCTTCGCGGGTAGCTCAAGTGTCACAGGAATCACCTCAGATGGAGTGGTCAGCGGTGATGTTCAGACAATTCGTTTCGAAACAAACGGAACGGTAACAGCGATTCTCACAAATGGTGAAGAAACTCCGATCGGACAGCTCGCAATTGCGACATTCGCTAACCAAAACGGGTTAGAACGTTCTGGAAATAACAATTTCCTTGAAACACCGGATTCGGGCGCAGCTGATATCGGTGCCGCGCAGTTTGAAGGGCGAGGGACTGTTAGCGGTGGGGCTCTAGAGAGTTCGATTGTTGACCCGGCTAATGAGTTCATTACGATGATTCGTTATCAGCGTGGGTATCAGGCTAGCTCCTCTGTGATACAGACGCTTAGCGAAATACTGAATCAGACAATTCAGATTGCTTAATCGAAAAGACGAGGTGTGGAAAGCAGCCCACACTGGCGGCGGGCTTCGAACATCGTCAGCGCAACCGAGTTCGAGAGGTTGAAGCTTCTAACTTTGGGGTTCTCCATGGGAATTCTCAGCATCCTCGAAGGGTAGGCCTTGCGAATGTCCTCTGGTAGTCCGCTTGTTTCGCTGCCGTAGACTAGGAACTGCTCTTTGGAGTATTCAACCTCGTGATAGCCGATTGTAGCCAGTTTCGAGAAGAACCAGAGTTGAGTGGGCTTAGTGATTTTTTGTTGATCAAGGAAATCTTTCCAGCTCGCGTAACTCGTTAGAGAGACCTCGCTCCAATAGTCTAGCCCGGCGCGCTTTACGTTCTTCTCGGTGATCTCGAAACCTAAGGGTTCGATGAGATGCAAATGCGCTCCAGTCGCTGCAGTCAGTCTCGCGATATTGCCTGTATTCTGCGGAATCTGCGGATGCACTAATACGATATTTAACGCCACGTCGAAGAATCGTCCTTGGTGATGGCGAAAAACTCATTGCCTATCTGCACACGATACTCGTTCGTATGTTCGCTAATAAGAGGTAACAGCGTTTGAAGCGGGCTACGTAGCACTCTGATTTTCCCTTCAACTCCCTCAGCTCGGCAGTAGAAGACATTCTCCAGATTAACGCTCAATGAGCTGGCATCGAACTCCTTCTCCTCTCCCGTGTCTAGGCGAATTTTCCAAGGTAGCTGTTCAGTGAGGAAGCCACGAACTACATGAGGAGTATCTTCGACCTCGGCCAAAACACATTTCCCATCGACCTCGACAATAAAGGAGCTATGCTCTGCGTCCCAACGGAGATTGCGACTAAAATACTGCGCTACTTTTTCGTTTGTGACTAGCGCCTGATCGTTGAGCCATTCTCCATCCTTAGTGAAGCGGAGATCCCCCGGCATATTCATCAGTATTGATTTGTTTTTAGACATTTTTGCGATTGGCCTCCTTAGCTGATTGCAACGCCAAACCCGAGCCGTTATAAACCTACTCTCGAATGAGCGAGGCTATGAGGCTTCCACCCATTAGGTATATCAGGGATTAGTTTATGATTTGCAAACTTGACCAGTGTAGTTGCAAAAGATGTAGTCGCAAAAGATGTTTTCTGCGCAGCTCCGAAGACGGTAGCGCGATAGTGACGTTTCTCATGGCTGCGATAGTCGCTGTTGTTGTGCTCAACGTCTTGACCTTTTACGTCTTTGGGCAAATTGTGCGTCCGAATGAGATTGGTTTAAGGCGAAACTACTTTAGCCTCCCTGGCATGCTGAAAGAAGGGTATGTGGAGAAAGGGCTGTTGCCTGGTCTTCATTGGAAGGTTCCGGGCATTTCTACCGTGCAGCTTCTTCCTCGTGACTTCCAAGTTGTGCACCTCAACGATAGGGAGCAGCTAGGCGGAGACCTTGATCTTGATCAGCTAGAGATTCCGACCACAGATGGTTCTAAGGTTAGAACCGATATTACCTTTATCTTACGATATTTCGAAGAACCGCAGACCGTAGAGCCTGAGGCGGCGACTCCCGCTGAACCTGATACTACCGTTCCCTTTGTCTCTTACAAAAAGAGAACTCACGGTGGACCAAAACAGCTAGTGAACTCCTTTGGCTCCACCCAGCGCGGGCGACTGCGAATTTTCGCGACTAAGGCGGAAGAGTCGGTGAAAAAGGCACTGAGTAATCTCTCAACTACGGACTACTACAACCCAATCGTGCGTGAGCGCTCAGCTCTGCGCGCAAGGGAGATAGTTAACGAT
Source organism: bacterium (assembly GCA_003230795.1). Taxonomy (GTDB): domain Bacteria; phylum Bdellovibrionota_C; class UBA2361; order SZUA-149; family SZUA-149; genus SZUA-149. Next base: position 544 of record QIGM01000482.1, on the reverse strand, counting down.
GACGTCGCACCGGATGGCATAGAGCTTTGGGCGACCTTGATTCGTAGATACGTATACTCTGAAAAAAATATTGATGATCAAATCTTTGCGAAAAACCTACAAGAGCAGACTGAGCGGCTAAACGCCGCCGAGCGAGCGCTTCAGGAGGCGAAAGCGGAGACGGAAGAAACAAAAGCTCGTTGGGACGCTGAGATAAAGGATTTGCTCGTCGAAGGGCAGCAGCGACGTGAGGTCATCATGTCTGAGGCTGACAGGTATGAAGTTGAGCAAGTCTCTGTTGGAGACCGTGCTGTGCAAGAGAGTATTGCGAAAGTGGATCAGGCCAAGAACACAGTTCTTACCGATACGCCTGGTGCCGGGGTCTATATTGCCCGACAAATGACGCCACTTCTTTCCACACTGGAGGGTGGGGTAATCACGGACATTGATCCTTACGACGTAGATGCCTGGGTCAAGAAGCTTGTGTCAGAAGTTAAGGCGGGGAAGTAGCACGATGAAGCATTCGCGTAAAAAAGGTGCCTGGCACCTTTTTTACGGGTTTTTG
>QIGM01000104.1 GCA_003230795.1 bacterium | reverse complement strand
GACCACTCCTGCCGCACCTAAATATCGATTTCGTGATTGGTGAACCTGCAAATACCGAGCTCGTGCTGGCGGTGGCGTTGTGGGACTTTCCTTCCCATCGCCATCTATAGCTAAAAACGAAAGCCAGAGGAGACCGACGAAGTCGGGCTCAAAAGGCGACCCCTGCTAATCTCGTTTCTACGTGAAAGTCCCACAACGCCACCGCCAGCACGAGCGGGCTATTCGCAAGCGCTCACCCCAATTCAAAGAAATCACTGGATACAACTTCTCTTTGCTATTATTTTGCTGTTTGTATAGCGTCATGCGTCTTTTACTGGACGCCCTATCCCGAGTGGTTTGATGTACAATTCTCAACAGCACCTTCATTTTATTGGCATAGGCGGCGTCGGCATGTCCGGCATTGCGGAAGTATTGCTTCGAAGGGGCTATTCGGTAAGCGGCTCAGACTTGAAGGGCAACTCCCTTACTATTGAGCTCGCCAACAAAGGCGCGCAAATATTTTCAGGTCACCTCGCAACGAACCTCCCGCAGGACACAAGCGTTGTAGTAGCTAGTTCAGCTATCTCTCCGGAGAACCCAGAGCTTATAGAGGCAAGACGCCTAGGAATCCCCATCATCCCGCGCGCAGAGATGCTCGCTGAACTTATGCGTACCAAATACGGTATTGCTGTTGCCGGTTCTCACGGCAAAACAACGACAACCTCGATGGCAGCGAAAGTGGTTCGCGACGCGGGCCTTGACCCTACTGTCATTATTGGCGGACGAGTTCTCAACCAAACAACCGGCGCTAATTTAGGCACGGGTGAATATCTCATAGCAGAAGCAGACGAAAGCGACGGTAGTTTTTGCCTTCTGCGCCCGGCTATTGCCGTCGTTACCAATATCGACGCAGAGCATATGCCGCACTACGGCACTTTCGAAGCACTCGAGGCAGCGTTTCTTTCATTTGCAAACTCGGTGCCCTTTTACGGGATAGTAATTGCTTGCGAAGACGACGTGCCGACTCGACGCATGCTTGACTCTGTAAAACGTAGAGTATTGCGCTACGGCTTAGGTGAGCACTGCGATATCTACGCTAGTGATATAGAAATCGACGGCCCAACCACAAAGTATCGACTGCATATCTCAGGCCAAGAAGTCGCGCAGATCGCTCTACCGATGCCCGGGCGACATATGCTGCTCAATTCTCTCGCAGCCGCAGGTATTGCCACAGAGTTAGGAGTCTATCCGGAAGAAATCGCCAATTCTCTCGCAGATTTCGCTGGCGTCTCTCGTCGCACCGAACGGGTTGGCGAACAAAACGATATTCTCGTCCTTGATGACTACGCGCATCACCCAACCGAAATAGCGGCAACCCTACACGCTGTACGCTCAGGCTGGTTGCCCCATCAAGCAAAGAAAGCCAAGCGCGGTTCTCTAGGGAAGATTCACGTCTTATTTGAGCCGCACAGATACTCCAGAACCAAGGACTTATTTGAGCATTTCCGGAGTGCCTTTATCGATGCCGATAACCTTTGGATAGGCGACATTTACGCTGCGGACGAGCAACCGCTTCCGGGAGTTGATGGAGAGACACTAGCGTCGAGCATCCAGTCCCCGAAAACTCAGTACGCAAAAAACCTATCCTCTGCAGTTCCAGAGATCTGCCGAATTGCCGAGCCGGGTGACGTGGTTATCACTCTGGGAGCAGGAGCTGTGGGACGAGTTGCGGCTGAGGTCTCAGATAGTCTTGAAAAAAATCAGCGATGAGCAAGTCAGCGCCACAAGCGAAGGCTACTGATTGCACGAAAAACTCCTCTCTATCTTGGCTCAAGAAAAATGTTTCCGCCGAGCGTTTAAGCACCTTCGGTCTTGGACATACAGTCCCTTTACTACTTGAACCTCGAAACCTCGAGGAGCTGTGCGAAGTCTTTGACTACCTCAAGGACACTTCACAAAATCAAGAACCGTGTGCATGGAGAGTCCTGGGAGCAGGTTCGAATGTAATTCTGCCGGAACAGAAACTCGAATTGCCGATCATTCGCTTAGGCGGAGCGTTTTGCTCAACGTCGATTTGCGAAGACCGCTCCTTTACGGAAACCGAACTCCGTTCAATTCAGCTCAACACAAACACTCCTGGCTTAGACTCGCTTCGGGCAGATGATACTTCTAAACGAGAAGGTCGGCTCAATCTGCTTAGCTTTGCTGGAAGCCCGATGATGAGCCTTAGTAGGAAAACCGTAAATCTTGGCTTGAAAGGTCTAGCTTTCGCAGCTGGCATCCCGGGCACTGTCGGAGGTGGAGTCGCGATGAATGCTGGCGCTCATGGATCCTCGATCGATACCTGTATCAAACGAGTGTATCTCACGGACGAGCAGGGCAAGACCTTTACTCTAGAGCATCAAGAGCTGGAGTTTTCTTATCGTCACGCAAAGATTCCGGCGTCTTCTGTAGTGGTAGCAGCACAGCTAGAGCTCGTGTGGGATGACGTCGAGGCGGTGCAACAAGAACGAAATCGTTGCCTCTCTTATCGTAAAGAGACACAGCCGCTCCACCTACCATCTGCTGGCTCAGTATTTCGTAACCCGAACACAGAACGCGCTGCGGCAGAGATGTTGGACTCGCTTGGCTTAAAGGGCTTGAGCAGGGGCGGGGTAGCATTTTCTGAGATGCATGCGAATTGGCTTGTGCGCATGGGGGATGAAGAGGGGCGCGGCGAAGACGCTCGGCATGCTGCGGAGTTGATTGAAATGGCTCGGGCTAAGGTGCTTGAAGAGTTTGGGGTGCTGCTAGAGCCTGAAATTCAGGTTTGGTGATACTTTGGTAAAAGAAGAATTTTGGGTATTTGTGAATGGTCTTGG
>QIGM01000476.1 GCA_003230795.1 bacterium | reverse complement strand
GAATCCACTGCCGACAGAACCAACCCGTCCTACGGACTCCTAAGGCTCGGCGGGAAAGGTCGGGTGTTGATATTGTCCTGATTGAAGAACCTTCCAGACGGGATTTCGGGCAACTTGGCTTGCGTAACCATAATTCCGTCACGCCTTTGCTTATGCAAAAAAAAACCGTATAATCAGGGCTTCCGTTCAGTCTTGAATTGCAAGCACCTTCAATTATTTTCCGATGCCATGATCCTAAGAGTAGTACACTTCGACGCGTACCGAAGTATTCACAAATCCTCACTGGAGTTTACTCATCAATGTATGGGTCTGGTAGGCATCAATGAGTCTGGCAAAACGAACGTTCTAGCCGCAATTGGAACATTGTCTTCTGACAACCAACTCATCAAGTCTGACTCGCCAAAAATGGCACGAAAGGATGATCCCTATACCCGATTTGAATTTGCACCACTGAAGGAGGAAATAGAGTCCATCAAGAGAGAACTCTCAGGCTACCATTCACTTGATAAACTCGATCTATCGGAACTAACTGTTACGTATCACGTCCGATTCAACAGGTCTACTGAGGAAGAAGAACGTTTCTTTACCTTCAACGGAATCTCGCGTCCTGAAAATACATTCGTTTTGCGTACAGATGCGTTGACTGACGGATACATGGTCAAGATCGGCGAAGAATTTACTGACTTAGACGAGGTTATTCTGTTGAGCAAATCTGGGTTTGACACAAATACCCAGTTGTTTGAGACGTTCAACCAACTGACTGCTATTGAAGCACAAATTGAAGAACTGAATCATACTATCGCGTCTGTGGCTGACGCCGCCTCAGATGCAGAAGTGAAAGAACAAGCGGGGGAAGCTACAGGCACGACAACCGATGCAGTGACTGAGACAGCAGGACCGAACCTTAAAGCGACGGCCGCGTCTTCTCAAGACACGAAGAAGGAACGTGCAAAACTAGATACGTTGAACAAGAACAAAGAAGCTCTGGAAAAAAAGTTGGAGAGTTTTAATCCTGGACAACTCCTTGCGGAAGCTAGAGAAAAAGCAGAGTCTCTGTCCACTTCTGAAACGTCCGCACAGGTTGGTATCGAAGAATTGGAGGACTCACTTTCGGAAATAGAAAACGCGGCAGCGGCTACTCCAGAGCAAACGAACCAACTGGTAGCCGGGCAGAAAAAACTGAAGGCTTTGCGAACTAGTCTTAGGCGAACACAATCGCAGATTCGACAAAATGAGGTGTCGGTCAAATCTCTTGATGAACCATTGGAAGACAAGTTCACGGATGATGAACTCGAATTCTCCAAGCATCTAGGTCGAATGCTGGATGAACTCTTAGTGTCGTTTCTCCCAAAGGTAGTTTTCTGGACATATAGTGATGATTTCATACTCCGGGGCGAGACCAACTTTGAAACGATCCTAGCCGCAGAGTCATTGCACGACATCCCGCGTCCATTGGTAAATCTCTTTAGAATCGGATGCGAAATTAAAACGATTGAGGAGCTAAAACAACTCGTACAGGAGATCCAAGAAGATAGTAGTGAAAGAAGTCGCCATGAAGATAAACTAAACGGCCGAATTGATGAGTATCTGAAAAACGTATGGAAGGACTACGATCAAAAAATAAAAATTCGCTTAGAGCAAGAGAGGATCTGCGTTCAGTTTTACGATCCGAAATGCGCCGGAGCAAGCTATTACAACATGCAGGAGCGGAGTCAGGGCTGCCAGACCTTCATCTCGTTTCTGCTGACCGTTGGGGCCGAAGCCAAGCAGGGTGTGATCAGAGATACGATCTTGTTGCTTGACGAACCCGAAACACACCTGCACCCTTCTGGTGTTCGCTACATGCTCCAAGAATTGATCGAAGCTGCTAAAAATGGAAACACAGTAGTGTTCGCGACCCATTCTATCTTTATGATTGACAAAGAAAACTACGATCGTCACATCATTGTCAAAAAGAAAAAGGAACGGACGGATTTTCAACCGTCAAAGAAAGACAGAATCGGTTACTTCGTGCAAGAGGAAGTTCTTTATGGTGCCCTGGACTTCAACCCTACTACTGGCGTGACTACTCGCAATAAATATAACTTTGTGCTTGAAGGTCAGGGAGACGCATTACTTTTTGATTGCTTTTATAATCAAGTGATCCGGCAGGCTGATCGTCCGACGACTCAAAAAAACACTTCCATTTACCATGGTGGCAAGTGCAGTGATATCCGAAAGTACCTTGATCGGAAGCCGATATTGCTTGGTTCGACTTGGGTTTTCATTCTTGACAACGATAAGCCTGCGAATCAGCTAAGGGACTACTTAGAAGCGAATTACGGCGAGTTTTTAGATGAGAGCATCTACATCTGCCAGTACGCGAAGGGGAGTGCTTCCAATGCCGAAATAGAGCTTGAGGACATGTTAGATGCAACACTGATGCGAGAAGTTCTAAGCTCAGCGGCGGCTGATCTCGGATGTGAAATAGACGTGAAAAAAATCGATTTCACCCGGTCGTTCGGAGAGTATTTTCCAGAACTCGCTACCAGCTGTGACAATCCAAAGAGATTTAAGATTAAAGTCAAGGAATACCTCAACTCGCGAATAGCGAGTGAGGTCAAAGGAATCAGGGATTTAGAGCAGATGGAGCAGTTCGCTTCCGTGTATACAAATTGGGCAAAGAAAGTGATTGATAAACTAAAAGCAGAATAAGTCTAATGCGGTGGTGCCATCATTGTGACAACAAAAGGGGCCTAGTCAGGAAAGTCCCGCGTTTCCCCAACAGTCGGGACAAAGGTGGGCGTGTCATGGGCAGTTGACACCGATTTGAACTACGGCCGCTAAAAGTTGTCCGACCTTGT
>QIGM01000069.1 GCA_003230795.1 bacterium | reverse complement strand
TAGCAAGGATGTGCGTTCAAGTTCAGAAAGAGTCTCTCCTGATTCCGTTTCTACTTCAGACAGAATCGCTTGCAGATCTTCTTCTTCAAAAATGTGCGTCTCGGCACGGTCTGTTGCTCCTAGTCTTTTCCTTGCTTCAGTGAGAATAAATCGAGCTGCGGGAGTGAGTTCTTGCCCGGCAGAGCGAAAGGCGACTGACTCAGCCGAGGTTTTTGCTTTTCCAAAATAAGAATTTCTAATCTCGTCGCTTCGAATCATTCCGTCTCTACTCCCGCTCTCGGTTTAGCGATTGGCGATGTAGAATCAAGGCTTCTCACCCAACGTGAGTCTTGTCCTAGGACATAGGTTTTTCCGTCAGGCCCTTTTGCTCGTCCATTATAAACAGGTGTCGGAGGAATGAAGTCTTTCGCGTTAGCTATGAGATCACTCTGGCGCAGGCTACGGGCAACGGTGCGCTTTCGATCTCCGAGTCCACGTAATGAAAAGGTAAGCTTGCCGATACTAGACGCTGTTTTAATAGTCAGCGCGTCACTTTGGGACACGAGCAAGGTCACCGTTCCAGGGGCTCGCGGTGCAGAGGTTTCACCGCTAAGCGGGATCGTAGAACGACCAGCGGAGAGTATACGAATATTCTCAGCGATTACTTTCGCCAACATACCGCTATCTTTCTTATCTCCATTTCGCATCAGAATTACGTCAACGAAGGAACCGGAACGAGCCCAGCCTTCAACGGATGATTCAACATCTACCTTAACGGTGATAGCGCGCATTCCTGCAGGTATTTCTTCTATAACAGCATTCGAATCGCGCAGCTCAGTTGAGAGCGCAGAAAGCGAAACTGGTAGATGAGGCGGCAGCGCAGTAATTGCGACCGCGTCACGGTACGATGCAAGATCGCGCATGTAATCCTTAGTAAGGCCAGAGCGAGGCCAAGGAACATCGACAAAACTCACCTCCGACAGCTTCTCACCTCTTTCAATCGGGCGAGCCGGTGTTGGAAGTAATACGGTCTTTTCTACTGACACCATGCGTGCACGTGCATCTTGAGTCGGCGCAGCCGGCGAGCGAAATAGACCTATCGCAAAGCAGACTGCTGCAAGAAGCACCACAGACAGAGCGACGGTAGACGTGCCCCGCCGTATGCGTTTCGGTCGACGCGTTTTAGTGTTTTTACTCATACAAAGTAGCGCTCGTGTTTAGTTTGAGCTGCCGATGTCGGTTGGGGCACTCGCAAAGCCAACCGAACTGAAGTAATCAGAAAGGTTACCGTAAAAAGCAAAAAGTCCTGCCGACAGTGCTACTACGGCTCCAATAAACAAGACATGCTCCAGTGCGAGACTGCCTCGTTCTTGATCTGCGTCCTTATACAAAGCGAACATCTATTCTTCTCCTAAGTATTTACTTGTCGTTCTGGTGATTCATACATTGGCTCCTCTGTACTCGGTGCAGGCTGGGCCATTTGATTCGCGTGTATTGGTGTTTTCGGGCGTAAAATTTCTTCTGAATCTGGTGCCGATTGCGACGTCTCCGACGATCGGAGCAAAGGCAGTGCTTTTCTCGTAGCGGTAACTTCCTTGCCTTGCTTCTTTTGAACTCTTCGAATCGGTAAAATGCGGTTTAGTAGAGAGGTCTTCTGACGATATCGCGTCAGAATCTCTTCTGGGGAAAGAAAAAGTCCAAAGAATGCCTCTTCGAGGGATTTCTGCACTGCTCTAGAGCTCTCAGTATAGAAGCTATTGCCGCTTCCAATCCAGTTCCGGCCACGAGGATCAAACGCGATGCTCTCATACGGCAGCTCCGTTGGGTCGACACTCTGTTGATAGTAAAGAAAATCCAGAACATCCTCTTGAGATAACCCTCGCTCGAGTAAGTTATTGATTAGTACATGCACTTGACCGTCGGCAGGCGATTCCGTCTCTTCTCTTATGGCATTTGCGAGTAAGTGCACCGAGGCAGGATCATTCGACGTAACAAGCACGCGTGCATCTGCACGGCATCGCAAAGCGTACGGGTAAACACCTTCGGCGTTCGCAAGATCGACCAAAACAACGTCGAACATTTTCGCCAGGTAGTCGATAATTCCGAGACTTATCTCAAACGTCTGTGCGTCTCTCAGCCAAAGCTCTCGAACCTCAGTTCCACCAGAAGGCGGGACCAATACGGTTATTCCATTCGGAGCTGTTGTAATACATCGCTCAACGAGCAAGCGATCAGGAATGAGGCGATCTATGAGAACTGCTGCATGATCAGAAGAACTCCATCGCTGCGCCCCCATATAGAGCGAAAATACGCCGTCGGTAGATAGATCAACCACTACGAGCGATTTCCCAATCGCTTCAGCTGCGTGTGCGAATCCGGAAACTATACTGGTTGTTCCCACCCCACCTTTCACGCCTTTGACAACTACGAGCTTTCCGCTCGTCTTGTTCTCCTCTGCTGAAGCAATTGAAGAGAGGGTATGCACAATACGAATTGCAGCTTCGTTGCTAGGAAAAATATCGTGGGTGAGTGATTCGAAGCGTCTTAGAGTTCGAAGAGAGTAATGTTCGGCCTCGACAAAGAGAATGAGTGGCACCCCTGGGTAAGCCGCATTCAACTCACGACAAACACGGTAGCTCTGCTCTAATCCAAATTGTGGACCTATGACAAAAACTCCAGGAGCGGAGTTTATTAGTGCCTGTTCCTTTGACATCGGGAACACTTCGCACGTCGCTAGATGCCCCACCGCATTTCGACAATTGGTGAAACTGTCATCCAGTAGCTTTTGTAGTGCTAAACGATCCTCAGCACTCTGGTCTAGGCAAGCAATCCGCATCATACAACTCCATCACGGGGCCTTCGCAATA